>DASUAS010000478.1:0-26711 GCA_035763625.1 Acidimicrobiia bacterium | reverse complement strand
CCTCGGTGAGTGGCCGTGCGCGGTCCTGGCCGACGAGATCCGCGCCGGGAACATCCGGGCCGTCCTCAACTTCGGTGGCCACCTGCTCACCGCGTTCCCCGAGGCCGACGTGCTCGAGCCCGCACTCCGTGAGCTCGACGTGCTCGCCACCACCGAGATCATCGCCAACGACACCACCGCGATCTCCACCCACGTGCTCCCGACGAAGGACCAGCTCGAGCGGGCCGACGTCACGCTGTGGGACTTCCTGAGCCCGCGCGTGGCGGCCCAGCACTCGCCCGCGGTGGTCGAGCCGGTCGGTGACCGGCGATCGAGCTGGTGGGTGCTCGGAGAGCTCGGTCGTCGCCTCGGTCACGAGCTCGTGCCCGAGGGTGCCGACGACGACGCCATGCTCGCCCGCATCGTCAAGCGGTCGCGGGCGTCGTTCGAGGAGCTCGTCGAGGCGGGGTGGGTCGAGGTCGGCCACGACGTGCCCGCACCATGGGTCGACCGCCACGTCGAGCGACTGGGCGGGTGGCGCGTCGCGCCGCGGCTGCTCGTCGAGCAACTCGCGCGGCTCGCGCAGCGCGCGCAGCTCGCCGAATCGGCACCGCTGGTGCTCGTGCCGCGGCGGCAGGTGCGCCACCTCAACTCGCAGTTCGCGTTCCTCGACGAGCCCGCGACCGTGGTCGTGCATCCCGACGACGCGGCCGCGTCCCACGTCGCCGACGGCGCTCCGGTCGTCGTGCGCAGCGCGCACGGTGCCATCACCGGCATCGCCCGGGTCGACGACGCGGTGCGACCCGGCGCGGTGTCGGTGCCGCACGGACACCAGGACGTCAACGTCAACCGGCTCACCAGCAGGGACGACCTCGATCCCATCACCGGCATGGCCACGTACTGCGCGATCCCGGTGACGCTCGAGCCCGCGGGCGCGAACCATCTTCCGCCAGCTCCGAGGAGGCTCCCATGACCGCCACCATCCATGCCGGCGAGCGGCCGAAGCCGTCGTCGCACCCCGTCGTGCTCAAGGCCGACCGCATGGTCGACGTCGTCGAGCGGGTGCTGGTCGAGCCGGGAGTGGTCGTCGTCGAGGGTGACCGCATCCGCGACGTCGGGCCCGAGCGCATCCCCGACGACGCCGAGGTGATCGAGCTGGGGGACGTGACGCTCCTGCCCGGGCTCATGGACATGGAGCTCAACTTCCTCATGGGCGGAGCGGGCTCCACCCACATGAGCGCGGTGCAGGACGATCCGGCGATGAAGCTGCTGCGTGCGGTCCCCGCCTGCCGCAAGACGTTGCTCGCGGGGTTCACCACCGTCCGCAACCTCGGCATCTTCGTGCAGACCGGGGGACTGCTCCTCGACGTGTCGCTCATGCGCGCGGTCGACGCGGGCTGGTTCCCCGGCCCCCGCATCTTCCCGTCGGGACACGCGATCACCCCGACCGGTGGCCACCTCGACCCGACGATGTTCGCGGGCATCGCCCCCGGTCTGATGCCGCTCACCGTCGAAGAGGGCATCGCGAACGGAGTGAGCGAGGTGCGGCGCGCGGTCCGCTACCAGATCAAGTACGGAGCGAAGCAGATCAAGGTGTGCGCGTCCGGAGGCGTGATGTCGCTCACCGGTCCGCCCGGTGCGCAGCACTACTCCGACGAGGAGCTGTGCGCGATCGTCGACGAGGCGCACCGGCGCGGCATGCGCGTCGCCGCGCACGCCCACGGCGACGACGGGATCCGCGCCGCGATCGAGGCCGGCATCGACTGCATCGAGCACGCGTCGCTCATGAGCGAGGAGACCCAGCAGCTCGCCCTCGAGCGGGGCACGTTCATCGTGCCCACCTCGTACCTCTCGGAGGGGATGGACACGTCGAAGGCCGCGCCCGAGCTGCAGGCCAAGGCGGCAGCGGTCTTCCCCGTCGCCAAGAAGACGATCGCTCGCCTCATCGACGCCGGCGCCAAGATCGCCACCGGCACCGACGCGCCCGCGATCCCGCACGGTCAGAACTGGAAGGAGCTGTGGGCGCTCGTGGAGCGGGGGATGCGCCCGGTCGACGCCCTCGCCGCCTCGACCGTCACCAGTGCCGAGCTCGTGCAGTCGGAGGACTCGCTGGGCCGCCTCGCGCCCGGCTACCTCGCCGACGTCATCGCGGTCCCCGGCGACCCGACCGAGGACATCACCGTCACCGAGCACGTGCAGTTCGTCATGAAGGGTGGCGTCGTCTACAAGACGCCCGTATGAGCGCCGCATGAGTCGGGACCACGGCTTCCATCCGCTGCGTGTCCAGCGGGTCGTGCAGGAGACCCATGACACGAAGTCGTTCGTGTTCGAGGTCCCCGCCGACCTGCGCGACGCGTTCGCGTACGACGCCGGTCAGTTCTGCACCTTCCGCGTCCCCCTCGGCGACGAGGAGCTCCTGCGCTGCTATTCGATGTCGAGCTCGCCCGACGTCGACGACGAATTCACCCTCACGGTGAAGCGGGTCGCCGGGGGCCGGGTGTCGAACTGGCTGCTCGACGAGGTGCGCGAGGGCGACGAGCTCGCGCTGACGCTGCCGGCCGGCGTGTTCACCTTGCGCGACCATCCCACGCCGATCGTGGCGTTCGCGGGTGGCAGCGGCATCACGCCGGTGATGTCGGTGATCAAGAGCGCGCTCGCCACCACCGATCGGCGGGTGCGTCTCCTCTACGCCAACCGCGACCACGACTCGGTGATCTTCCGGCGAGAGCTCGACGCGCTCGGCGCGGCCGACGACGGTCGCCTCGACGTCGTGCACCACCTCGACTCCGACGCCGGGTTCGTGCACGCCGACCTGGTGCGCACGTTCGTGGGCGACGACCTCGATGCCGACTTCTACCTCTGCGGTCCCGCGCCGTTCATGGACGTGATCGAAGACACCCTCGAGCTGGCCGCGATCCCCTCGGCGCAGGTGTTCGTCGAGCGCTTCGCGTTCGCCTCGGCCGCGCGGGCGGACGCACCCCCCGCCACGCCCGCGGCCGAGCCCGACGAGGAGGACGAGGCGGACGCGCCGGCGGAGCCGGTGATGACCGAGACGATCACGATCGTCCTCGGGGGCAAGACCCACGAGGTGCGCTATCAGGCGGGCGAGACGTTCCTCGAGACCGCGCGCCGGGCCGGCTTGCGAACCCCGTTCTCGTGCGAGTCGGGCAGCTGCGCCACCTGCATGGCGCGCCTGGAGGTCGGAGAGGCGAAGATGCGGGTGAACAACGCGCTGATGCCCGACGAGGTCGACGACGGGTGGATCCTCACGTGCCAGGGTCTGCCCACGTCGCCGACGGTCAAGGTGGTGTACGAGTGAACCAACCACTGCCCTCACCGGGCCCGCTGCCGCCCCGGGCGCCCGCGAGCCATCCGAGTTTGAAGGACTCGGCTGCGGTGTACCTGCGCGAGCAGATCCTCACCGGTCAGCTGACCCCCGGCACCAAGATCGACCAGGACGAGATCAGCGAAGCGCTCGGCGTGAGCCGGCTCCCGGTGCGGGAGGCGCTGATCGAGCTGGCCAACGAGGGCCTGGTCGATGCGGTGCCCCGCCGGGGCGCGTTCGTGGCCCGGCTGGAGCGCGCCGACATCATCGACCACTACCGCATCTTCGCGCTCGTGGCCGGGCTGGCCGCCAGCCGGGCGGCCACGTCGTTGACCGACGCGCAGCTCGTCGAGCTGCGCGACGTGCACGGCTCGTTCACCGCCGCCACCGACGCCGACGCGCAGGCAACCTGGAACCACGAGTTCCACCGGCGCATCAACCGCGCCGGCGGCTCGCGCCGGCTGGTGTCGGTGCTGGCCCTGCTCTCCCGCAGCCTGCCCGTGCGCTACTTCGAGTTCGTCCCGGGATGGGCCGAGACATCGGCGCGTCACCACGACCGGATCCTGGCCGCGCTCGAGCAGCGCGACGCGCACGAAGCACAGCGGATCATGGAGCATCACGTGACCGAGAGCGGCGAGCTCGCGGTCGGCATCCTGCAGGAGATGGGGTACTGGGACGGCGGCGCCGAGCCCGCCGACGCACGCGGCACCGGTGCCGCATGACCGAGACCGCCACGCTCAACCACGGGGGGAATTGCTGATGTCGTTCTTCGGTTGCACTGCAATCGTCACCGGTGGCGCGTCGGGGATCGGGTTCGCGATCAGCGAGCGCCTCGCCGACGACGGCGCCAAGGTCGCGATCTTCGATGTCGACGCCGATCAGGCGGAACGTGCGGTGAAGGAGATCACGGAAGAGGGCGAGACCGCGATCGCGTGCACGGTCGACATCTCCGACCGTGCCGCGGTCGACGCCGCGGTCGAGCGGGTCCGCCGCGAGCTGGGGCACGTGCTCGTCCTCGTCAACGCGGCGGGGATGGACTCGTTCGATCGCTTCCTGGATGTCACGACCGAGCAGTGGGAGCGCATCATCTCCGTCAACCTCACCGGCACCTTCCACGTCACGCAGTCGGTGCTGCCGGACATGGTCGAGGCGAAGTGGGGGCGCATCGTCAACATCTCGTCGTCGAGCGCGCAGACCGGAGCGGTGATGATGGCTCCGTACTCGGCGTCGAAGGGCGGCGTGATCGCGTTGACCAAGACGCTGGCGCTCGAGCTGGGACCGCTCGGCATCACCGTCAACACCATCCCCCCGGGCGCGATCGACACGCCCATGAGCCGGCGCGCCGCCGCCGAGGGTCGGTTCGGCGGCGGGACGCTCGAGGACGTCGGCCGGCACCTGCCCGTCAAGCGGATCGGGATCCCCGAGGACATCGCCGCAGCCTGCGCCTACCTCGTGTCCGACGAGGCCGGGTACGTCACCGGCCAGATCATCGGGGTCAACGGCGGGCGGGTGACGTGAGCACGAGGAGCGGAACATGGACCATCAGCAGCTGAGCGACCAGATCGAGATCCAGCAGCTCTGCGCCCGCTACATGATGCTGTCGGCGCGCAAGGACAACGACCACTGGCGCGAGGTGTTCACCGAGGACGGCGTGTACAACGCCTTCGGCACGCCGTACGGCCTCGAGCACTTCCCGATGCTCCTGAAGAGCGCGCCCAACGGGCAGTACATCGGCAACCCGCCGGTCGTCGACTTCGACGGTGATCGGGCGACCGGGGTGCAGCACTACGTGTTCATCGACCAGACGTCGCACGAGATGCGACTCGCCTGGTACGACGACCAGTACGTCCGCACCGCGGACGGGTGGCGCATCCGGTCGCGCTCCACGACGTTCATGCGGCGCAGCGGCGGCTTCGACCACGGCAACGTGCACGATCCCGCACGCTTCGTCGCCGGACAAGAGATCGAGTAGGCACCCGTGCGCATCGGCATCATGGTGGGTCCCGAGACCCGCCGCTACCACGCCAAGGTCGACCAGATGGTCGGCGACGCCAAGGCCGCCGAGGACGCGGGGTTCGCCACCGCGTGGATCCCGCAGCTCCCGCAGGACTTCGACGCCATGACCGCGGTGGCGCTCATGGGCCGCGAGACGAGTCGCATCGAGCTCGGCACCGCGGTCGTGCCGCTGCAGTCGCGCCATCCCGTCGCGCTCGGTCAGCAGGCGCTGTCGGTGCAGGCCGCGTGCGACGGTCGGTTCCGCCTCGGCGTCGGGCCGTCGCACCACTGGATCATCGACTCGATGCTCGGGCTGCCCTACGAGCAGCCGGCGAAGCTGGTCGCGAGCTACCTCGACGTGTTCGACGCCATGTTCTCCGGTCCGAACCCGGTCGACGTCGAGAACGAGCACTTCCGCATCCACAACCCGCTCGACGTCACCGACCTGCCGGTGCCGGTGCTCCTCGCCGCGCTCGGCCCGGTCATGCTGCGCCTGGCCGGCGAGCGCGCCGCGGGCACGGTGCTCTGGATGGCCGACGAGCGCGCCATCGCCGAGCACGTCGTTCCGAAGATCACCAAGGCGGCGGAAGGCGCCGGTCGTCCCGCGCCGCGTGTCGTCGCCGGCGTGGCCGTCTGCCTCTGCGCATCGACCGAGGTGGAGGGTGCGATCGAGCGGGCGAACGTCGCGCTCGGGCACGCGGAGTACTCGCCGAACTACCAGCGCCTGCTCGAGCAGGGTGCATCCGACGACGTCGGCGACATGTCGGCCATCGGGACCGAGGCCGACATCGAACGGCGTCTGCGGTCCTACCTCGACGCGGGGACGACCGACTTCTCGGCGCGCATCCTGCCGTTGGGCAGCAACCGCGAGGAGATCATCGCGTCGTCGCGGCGCACCCGCGACCTGCTGGCGTCGCTGGCCCCGGAGATCGCGTGAACGCTTCGGGACCCACGCGCGGCGATCTGCTCTGGCCGTCGATCCCGGCGATGGCGTGCGACGCCGCCGCGCGCTTCGGTGACGCGGTGGCCGTCGTCGATCGCGGTCGGCGCATCACCTTCACCGAGCTCGTCGCCGACGCTCGTCGCGTCACCGCCGCGCTGCTCGCCGCCGGGTTCGAAGCCGGTGAGCGCGCCGCGGTGTGGTCGCCCAACCGGTACGAGTGGCTGGTCGCCGCGCTCGGCATCCTCGGTGCCGGTGGCGCGCTGGTGCCGGTGAACACGCGCTTCAAGGGCGAGGAGGTGCGCTACATCCTCGACCGCAGTGGTGCCCGGGTCGCGTTCACCGTGGGTGAGTTCCTCGGCGTCGACTACGCCGCGACCCTCGCCGGCCTCCGCTCGGAGCTGCCGAACCTGATGACCGTGGTCGGGTTCGACGACGACACCGCGGCCGACCACTCGCTGCGCGACTTCCAGGCGACGGGTGACGCGATCGACGACGCCGCGCTCGACGTGCGGATCGCGGCGGTCGGCGGTGGAGACGTGAGCGACGTGCTGTTCACGTCGGGGACGACCGGCGCGCCCAAGGGCGTCCTCATGACGCACGCGCAGACTCTGAGGCAGTTCTCCGACTGGTGCGACATGGCGGGCCTGGTCGAGGGCGACACCTACATGATCGTCAACCCGTTCTTCCACATGTTCGGGTACAAGGCCGGGTGTCTGGCGTCGCTCATGCGGGGCGCCACCATCGTTCCGAAGCCGGTGTTCGAGGTCGACGACCTGCTCCGCACCGTGGCCGACGAGCAGGTGACGGTCTTCCCAGGGCCGCCGACCGTCTACCAGTCGATCCTCGACCATCCCGCCCGCGACCAGTACGACCTGTCGACGCTGCGCCTCGCGGTCACCGGCGCCGCCGACATCCCGGTCGAGCTGATCCGCCGCATGCACGAGGAGCTGCCCTTCCGGTTGATCATCACGGGCTACGGGCTCACCGAGGCGGGGACGGTCACCGCCACCGGGCCCGACGACGACTTCGAGACGATCGCGACGACGGTCGGGCGGGTGCGACCCGGGCTCGAGATGCGCGTGGTCGGCGACGATGGTGGCGAGCTCCCGACCGGTGAAGCGGGCGAGCTGCTCGTGCGCGGGTACAGCGTGATGCGCGGCTACCTCGACGACCCCGACGCCACCGCGGCCACGATCGACACCGACGGGTGGTTGCACACGGGCGACCTCGCGACCGTCGACGGGCGTGGATGCGCCCGCATCGTCGGGCGCATCAAGGACATGTTCATCGTCGGCGGGTTCAACGCGTACCCGGCCGAGATCGAGAACCTGCTGCTCGCTCACCCCGCGGTCGCGCGGGCGGCGGTGGTGGGCATGCCCGACGCGCGCCTCGGCGAGGTCGGCATGGCGTTCGTCGTCGCGACTCCGGGCTCGGCCCTCGAAGCCGACGAGCTCATCGCCTGGTCGCGTGACGCGATGGCCAACTACAAGGTGCCGCGCGCGGTCGAGCTCGTCGACGAGCTCCCGGTGAACGCGGCGGGCAAGGTCGAGAAGGAGACGCTGCGAGCACGCGCCGCCGCGCGGCACGCACCGGCAGCAGCCGAGGGAGAGCAGGCGTAGTCATGGACACCCGGTACTCCGACGAGCAACTCGAGCTGCAACGCAGCGCGACGTCGCTCGTCGCCGACCTCGGGCCCAAGACCGTGGACGACCTCGACGACGGGTCTCGCCGCGACCGCCTCGTCGACGCGGCCCGGCGCTCGGGGTGGTACGAGCTGCGTGGCCCGGGCGAGGACGATGGCCCCCTCGCGTCGGGCGTGGAGGTCGCGATCATCGCCCGCGCCCTCGGACGCGGCGCTGCCGACACGCCCTACCTCGGACCCGTCGTCGCCGTCGACCTCGCCCGCCACGCCGGGCTCGAGGTGGAGGACGCGTCGACCAGCGCGGTGTTCGAGCGCTCGTTGCTCGACTTCGCGGTGGCTCCCACCGCGACGGAGGGCGTCGCCATCGACTGCGCGGGTTCGACCCGGGGCCTCGCGCTCGTCGCCCAGGGCGCGGGTGTCGCGCACCTCGTCGAGGTGCCGCTCCCCGATCCCGCGCCCCAGACCGACCTCACGCGCGCGGTCGCGCCGGTCGTGCTGGGCGGGGTGACCCCCGATGGCGACGGCGCCGCGGTGGGGGAGGACGCAATCGCGCGATCGCGTGCGCTCGCGCTCACCATCACCGTTGCCGACCTGCTCGGCGCGATGGAGGGCGTGCTCGACACCACCACCGAGTACGCGAAGGAGCGGCAGCAGTACGGCGTACCGATCGGTTCGTTCCAGGCGGTGCAGCACCTCCTCGCCGAGGCGCGGGTGCTGGTCGAGGGATCGATCAGCGTGGCGCAGTTCGCGGCGTGGTCGGTCGACGCGCTGCCGGCGACCGACGCGCTGGAGGCGGGCTCGGTGGCCAAGGCGTACTGCGCCCGCGCCGCCCGCACCGTCTGTGAGACCGCCATCCAGGTGCATGGCGGGATCGGCAACACCTGGGAGTGCTTCGTGCACGTGTACCTGCGGCGGGCGCTGCTGTCGAGCGCGGTGCTCGGCGACGAGGGCCACCACCTCAGAGCGCTCGCGCACCGGCGCCTGGGGCACGGTCGGCTGGAGGACGAGCGAGGAGTGGTCAGTGGACTTCGATGACTCGTCGCAGGAGGCCGAGTTCCGGTCGCGCATCCGCGCCTGGCTGGCCGAGAACAACCCGGGACTCCCGGCGTCGTCGACCGACGACGAGTACTGGGCGAAGCAAGCCGAGTGGCACTGCGCACTGTTCGACGGCGGGTTCTTCGCGCTCACCTGGCCGAAGCGCTACGGCGGCCAGGAGCTGCCCCCGGTCTTCGAGGTGATCGTCGACGAGGAGCTCGCCGCAGCCGGCGCGCCACCGAAGCCGGGCCTCGGCTATCTCATCCAGGGCATCACCCGCCACGGCAGCCCTGAGCTCTGCGACCGGTTCCTGCCCGCGCTGATCAGCGGCCGCGACCGGTGGTGCCAGGGGTTCAGCGAACCCGACGCCGGGTCCGACCTGGCCTCGCTGCGCACGCGGGCGGTGCGCGACGGCGACGAGTACGTCATCGAGGGCCACAAGATCTGGACCAGCTACTCCGACGTCGCCGACTGGTGCATGCTGCTCGCGCGCACCGATCCCGACGCGCCGAAGCACAAGGGCATCTCCGCGTTCGCGGTGCCGATGCACCAGGCCGGGATCGAGCAGCGCCCACTCAAGATGATCAACGGGATCACCAGCGAGTTCGGGCAGGTCCTGTTCGACGGGGCGCGCGTGCCCGCCGAGAACATGATCGGTGCGCCCGGCGAAGGATGGGCGCTGGCGATGACCGTCGTGAGCCACGAGCGCGAACCCGCGGAGCTCGGTTACGTCGCGCGCTACAGCAAGTCGGTGCGGCAACTCGAAGCGATGGTGCGCGACGACCCGACGCGCTACGGCACCGACCAGGTGGCCACCCTCGAGCGGGCGTTCGTCGAGTCGGAGATGCTGCGGCTTCACGTGCGCCGGCGGCTCTCGGAGCGCCTCGACGGCGTCACCCACGGCTCCGACGGCTCCATCGACAAGCTGCTCATGACCGCGACCGAGCAGGCGGTCGGGCACGCTGCCCTCGAGGTGGGGAACAGCACGCCCGTGCTCGACGCCGACGACACCTGGCTGAAGGTGTACCTCTACAGCCGCGCGCAGAGCGTCATGGGCGGCACCGCGCAGATCCAGAAGAACATCATCGCCACCCGGATCCTCGGCCTGCCGACCGCGTGACGGCGGTCGAAGCACGAGGTTGCGTCATTCGTACGTGTATGACACGTCGCAGCGACGCAACCTGCACCGGCGGGGTCACGTCAGCGGGGTTGGCATCACCGCGTCGACGATCGGCGCCGCGTCGGCCGCCGTCACCGGTTGCGCGGTCATGAACCGACGGTAGAACACGACGCCGAGGATGGCGACGACTGCCGCGTCCACGTCGGTTGCACGGTCGAAGTCTCCGTCGTCGACGCCGCTCCTGATCACGGCCGCGAGCTCGGATCGCCGGTCGGACGAGTACTGGTGGTGGAACTCGCGCAACCGGACGTCGCGCTCCGCCGCGTCCACGAGCGCGGCGATGCAGCGCGAGAAGCGTGCGTCGGTGGCGACCTCGGCGACGTGGCCGACGAGGCGGACGACCCTGTCGCGGGCCGTCCCCGACTCGAGGTCGGGGACGAGGTCGTGGTGTGCGTGCTCGAGCGCGTCGATCACCAGGGCGGCCTTGTCCGGCCAGTGCCGGTAGACCGTCGACTTGCCCACCCCGGCACGGCGGGCGACGCCTTCGATGGTCAGGTCGCCGTAGCCCGAGTCGGCGAGCTCGTCGAGCACCGCGTCGCGGACGACCCGGCGCGAGCGCTCGATGCGTGGGTCTTCAGCCATCACCCGTCCACTGTGATACGGTGGCGTATCGCTCTGAGACGTTAGCGTCTCAGAGGTGACCGGCGGCGGACCCGCCGACGAGCACGAAGCGAGCAGGAAGGAGGCGGACATGGCCAGCGTGAGCGTCCGCTACATCGTCCACGACGTCGACGACGCGATCGCGTTCTACGTCGGCGCCCTCGGCTTCACCGAGGTCATGCATCCGGCACCGACCTTCGCCATGTTGACCCGCGGCGACCTGCGCCTCGTGCTGTCGGCGCCCGGGGGCGGCCCCGGCGGCGGTCAGGCGATGGCCGACGGCACCGTGCCCACGCCCGGCGGTTGGAACCGCTTCGCCATCGAGGTCGACGACCTCGACCGGCTGGTCGCCGAGTTGCGCAGCTCGGGGGTGCGCTTCCGCAACGACGTGGTCGACGGGGTCGGCGGCCGCCAGACCATCGCCGAGGACCCCTCGGGCAACCCGGTCGAGCTCTTCGAACCCAAGATCGACGAGGCCCGCCTGTCCACCTGAGCACCGCGTGGATGTGGGATCAGCGGGCGAGCCACTGCTCCTTGAGCGTGCGGCGCAGCGCCTTGCCCGACGCCAGGCGCGGGATCTGGTCGACGAACACGACCTGGCGAACGCGCTTGTACCCCGCGAGTCGTGACGCCACCAGCTCCTGGAGCTCCTCGGCGGTCACCGTCTCGCTCTCGACCACCACCACCGCGGCCACGACCGCTTCGCCGAGCTCGGGGTCGGGCACGCCGAACACTGCGCAATCGCGCACGCGCTCGTCTCCGTGGAGCACGGCCTCGATCTCGGCCGGCGCGACCTGGAAGCCGCGCACCTTGATCATCTCTTTGAGGCGATCGGTGATGTGCAGCCATCCCTCGGGTTCGAGCCAGCCGATGTCGCCGGTGCGGTACCAACCGTCGCGGAACGCGGCCGCGGTCGCCGACTCCGGGAGGTAGCCCGCCATCGCCGACGGGCTGAGCACCTCGATCTCGCCGGTGTCACCCGCCGGCAGCACCTCACCGCGCTCGGGATCGACGATGCGGATCCGCACGCCCGGCACCGCGAGCCCGACCGTGTCGAGCCGCCAACGCGCCGGCTCCTGCACCGGGTTGCACGCGATCACCGGCACCTCACTCGTGCCGTACGCGGGCAGCCACCGCACCCCCGACCGCCCGGTGACGGTCTCGGCGACTTCGGGGGCGACCGGGGTGGCTCCCCACATGACGTAGCGCAGCGACGAGAGGTCGAAGTCCTCCAGGCGCGCGTGGTTGGCCATGCCGAGCGCGATGGGCGCGACCGCCTGGTCGAGCGTGAGCCGCTCGTCCTGGATCGTGCGCAGCGACGCGTCGAGGTCGAAGCGGGGGTGCAGGCGGAAGCGCGCGCCGGCGGCCACCGCGGTGAAGATGTTCAGCAACCCGAGGATGTGCACCGGCGGCGTCGCGATCTGGAACCGGTCGGCGTCGGTGAGCCCGAGCGCGGTGATCCAGTGCTCCACGCCATGGCCCATCGACCGGTGCGTGTGGCGCACCGCCTTGGGGAAGCCGGTCGTGCCCGAGCTGAACACGAGCACCGCATCGGCGTCGACGTCCTCGACCTGCCACACGTTGATACGACCCGACAGCACCGGCGGGTCCTCGAGGGCGAGCGTCGGCAACTCCGGCGCCGCTTCCGCAAGCGTGGCGCGCCCCGCGGCATCCGCCAGCGCGAGATGCGGTGCCACCACGTCGCACGCGTGCGCGATCTCGCCCGCTTTCCAGGCGGGGCTGCACAAGACGACCGACGCTCCGAGGTGCAACGCGCCGTACAGCGCGAACACGAACTCGGGGCGGTTCGCCGACAAGAACACGACGCGAGCGCCGGGTTCCGCGCCTGCATCGGACAGGATCAGGTGCCACGTGTCGGCGCGCGCCTGCACCTCGCGATACGTGAAGCTGTGATCCGCGAAGTCGAACATCACGCGATCGCCGTCGCGCTCGGCGCGGTCTCGCAGCACCTCCGACAGCGTCAACATGGCCGGGCTACGGTACCAAGCCGGCTTGGAGGGGGATCCTGATGTCGTACCGGGTCATCCAGTGGGCGACCGGCAACATCGGTGGACGCGCGCTCGCCGCGTCGCTGGCGCATCCCGACCTCGAGGTGGTGGGCGTGCGCGTGTACGGCGCCGACAAGGTCGGTGTCGACGTCGGCGAGCTCGCCGGCACCGGATCCACCACCGGCGTGCTCGCCACCGACGACGTCGACGCACTCGTCGCCCTCGACGCCGACTGCGTGCTGCACATGCCGAGCCGTCTCGACCTCGACGAGCTGTGCCGGCTGCTCGAGTCGGGCAAGAACGTCGTGAGCACGTGCTCCGAGCTGCTGCACGCGCGCCGGGCGCTCCCCGCCGACCAGGTCGAGCGCCTCGAGCGAGCCTGCGGCGAGGGCGGCGTCTCGCTGTTCGCCACCGGCAGCAGCCCCGGCTTCATCAGCGAGGTGGTGCCGATCGCGCTGATGCTCCTCGAGCGGCGCGTCGACCGGGTGGTCATCGAGGAGTTCGCCAACATGTCGCAACGTCCGTCGCCCAAGCTGCTGTTCGAGGTGATGGGTTTCGGGCGCGAGCCGGGACCGGTCGACGAGCGGCGCGCCCACCACATGCGCTTCAACTTCGGGCCGCCGCTCGAGGCGCTGGCGGAACGGGTCGGGATCCCGATCGACCGGGTCGAGGCCCGGGCCGAGGTCGCGGCCACGACGCGCCCGGTCATCATCGCGGCGGGCGAGATCGGTGAAGGACGCGTCGCCGCGCAGCGAACGATCGTGGCGGCGATGGACGGTGACCGCGAGCGACTGGTGTTCCAGGCCACCTGGTACTGCAGCGAGGCCCTCGACCACGACTGGCAGCTCGGCGACACCGGCTGGCGGGTGACGGTCGAGGGTGACGCACCGCTCAAGGTCGACATCGCGTTCCCGGTGGCGGTCGACGAGCTCGGCTCGGTCACCCCCGGGCTCACCGCGCACCCGGCGGTGAACGCGGTGGTACCGGTGTGCGAGGCCCCCGCGGGTCTGCTGACCAGCGAGGACCTCGGCGTGATCGTGCCTCGCCTCAGCTGAGGTCGAGCTTGATCTCGACGACGTTCTTCGGGTTGCAGTCGAACGTGCCCGGCTTCTTCGGGTAGGTGCGCACGAGCTTGCCGTTCTTCACCTGCGTCATGACGATGCACGTCGGCTGCAGGTGCTCGGCCACGTTCGTCGCGCCCATGATCCCGTCGGCGTCGAACTTGGTCTCGGTCTTCAACGCGTCGAACAAGGACTGGCGCGAGAGCGTGCCACCCTTGGCGATCGCCTTGCCGACCGCGTCCTGGAACAGCAGTGCCGCCTGCCACGACGCCACCGCGTTCGAATCGACGTTCTTGATCCCGCCGACCGCGGCCACGAGCTTCTTCAACGTGGCGTTGCGCTGGTACTCGGTGTAGAAGGGCAGCGTGGTGATGACGCTCTGCGTGCCCTCCACGTCGGTACCGCCCTGGTCGACGAACTTCTGCGAGTAGCAGGCCTGCGTGCACCCCCAGACCTTGACCGACGTGACGCCCTGCAGGGTCGCCTCCTTGCGGAGGTCGAGCATCTTGTCGCTGCCGCTGTACGCGAACGTCGAGTTGTTGGCCTTGATCGCCTGGACGACCGGCGTCAACGCGCTCTGCGGCTGCGACTCGAAGGCGTCGTAGAAGCCCTCGCCGTCCTTCTTGATGCCGAGGTCGACGGCCGCGTTGTACGCGGGCAGGAGCGAGTCCTTCGTCGACTTGAGGTCCGCGGGCAGGAGGAACACGCCGTGCAGGCTCTTGTCCTGCGAGACGTACCGGCGGAAGTCGCCCTGCGCCGCGAGGTACGTCTGCGGGTGTTCGTTCGCGGTGGTGCACGCCGGACCGCGCCCGATGATCACGTAGCTCACCGGCGAGCACTGCTCGGTGGGGTCGAGCGCGAGCCCGGGGAGGTCCGGGATCCCGATCGCCTGCCCGGCCTTGTCCTTGCACGCGACCATGTCGTCGACGTTGTTCATGAACAGCGCCTCGCCCCCCACCATGGCGAAATCGTTGGCACAGGCGGTGATGATGGCGTTTCGAGTCTCGTTCGGGTTCAATTTCGAGTCGATGAAGTCGATGACGACCTTCCGCCCCGCGATGCCACCCTCCTGGTTCACGACCTTGGCCCACGCCTTGGTCGCGTCGACCGACTGCTTGAACAGTCCCGGCGACACCGACGTGTCCACGTCGGCGATGACCGCGAGCCGGATCTGCGTGTCGGTGATGCCGACGTCGTCGGCCTTCGGCTTCGAGCTCTGGGCACCGGCGCTCGCGGTGGCCAGCCCCAGCCCGGTGACCACGACGGCCACGCCGACGAGCGCGGTCAGAACACGTGAGTGTCGCAAGGTTCCCCCCGGGTGTGCACTCCGTCCAGTATTTTCGAACGGTCGGTACAATTTATCAAGAAGTGACGATACTGCGTGGGCACCTCGTCCTTCGGGTCGGGCGGGTCCCGTGGGTCGGGTCGGCGGGGTCCGACGATGACCGACGAGCTGCACGACGAGCTGCACGACGAGGTGCGTGACGCGCTCGGGGCTGCCGCCCAGCGCGCCCTCCAGGGCAACCTGGCCAAGGAGGGTGAGAAGCTGGCCCGCCAGGGCAAGCTGTTCGTGCGCCAGCGCCTCGACCTGCTGCTCGACCCGGGCTCCTTCGTCGAGGACGGCGTGCTGGTCAACGCCATGGCCCCCGCCGGCGACCTTCCCGCCGACGGCGTCGTCACCGGCATCGGCACCGTCGGCGGACGGCCGGTCTGCGTGATGGCCAACGATCCCACCGTGAAGGCAGGGTCGTGGGGTGCGCGCACGGTCGAGAAGATCGTGCGCCTGACCGAGTACGCGCTCGAGCACGAGGTGCCGGTGTTCTGGCTGGTCGACTCGGCCGGCGCGCGGCTCACCGACCAGGTCGAGCTCTTCCCCGGTCGGCGCGGCGCGGGCCGGATCTTCTACAACCAGAACCGGCTGTCGGGGAAGGTGCCGCAGATCTGCTGCCTCTTCGGACCGTCGGCCGCGGGGGGCGCGTACATCCCCGCGTTCTGCGACGTCGTCCTCATGGTCGAGGGCAACGCGTCGATGTACCTGGGTTCACCGCGCATGGTCGAGATGGTGGTGGGCGAGCACACCACGCTCGAGGACATGGGAGGCGCACGCATGCACGCGACGGTCTCGGGCAGCGGCGACAACCTCGCGGTCGACGACGCCGACGCCATCGACCAGGCCAAGGCGTACTTCGCCTACATGCCCGCCAACTGGCGGGCTGCGCTGCCTGTCTACGACTCCGAGCCGCCGCCGACACCGCTGACCGCCGACGTCGTCCCACCCGACGAGCACGTCGCGTTCGACATGCACGACCTGCTCGCGGGACTCCTCGACGCCGACAGCTTCTTCGAGGTGAAACCGCTGTTCGCGCCCGAGGTGATCGTCGGCTTCGGGCTCCTCGACGGGCGGCCGGTCGGCGTCGTCGCCAGCAACCCGATGCACAAGGGGGGCGCGCTGTTCGTCGACTCGGCCGACAAGGCGGCGCGCTTCATCTGGTGCTGCGACGCGTACGGCATCCCGCTCGTCTTCCTCGCCGACGTCCCCGGGTTCATGGTCGGCACCGAGGTCGAGCGCCAGGGCATCATCCGCCACGGCGCCAAGATGATCACCGCGGTGTCGGAGGCGACGGTGCCGAAGCTGTCGGTGATCGTGCGCAAGGCCTACGGCGCCGGCCTCTACGCGTTCGCGGGGCCCGCGTTCGCACCTGACGCCTGCATCGCCCTGCCCACCGCGCGGATCGCGGTGATGGGACCGGAAGCGGCGATCAACGCGGTGTATGCGAACAGGATCGCCGCGATCGACGATCCCGACGAACGCGACGCGTTCGTCGCCGAGCGCCGGGCCGAGTTCGCCGCCGACGTCGACCTGCTGCGGCTCGCCTCGGAGCTCGTCATCGACGCCGTCGTCGCGCCCGAGGACCTGCGCGCCGACCTGATCGCCCGCCTGGCGCTCGCGGGTGGCAAAGACCGCACCTTCAGCGACAGGATCCACGGCGTGCCTCCGGTCTGAACCCGAGGATCACCCACCATTCTGGATACGATATATTCACCGCCCGGCGAGGAGCCCCCGCGCATGACGCTCACCGACGTCTACTACGACCCGTACGACTACGAGATCGACTCCGATCCGTACCCGGTCTGGAAGCGCCTCCGCGACGAGGCGCCCGTGTACCACAACGAGCAGCTCGACTTCTGGGCGTTGAGCCGCTTCGACGACGTGCTCCGCGGGCTGCTCGACCACGAGTCGTTCGTGTCGAGCCACGGGATCATGCTCGAGATCATGACCGAGGAGCCCTATGGGATCCCGATGATGATCATGATGGACCCGCCGGAGCACACGAAGCTCCGCAAGCTCGTGGCCCGGGCGTTCACGCCCCGGCGCATCGCCGACCTCGAGGAGAAGATCGCCCAACTGGCGCGCGACTTCCTCGACACCGTGGCCGGCGAGGAGGAGTTCGACTACGTCGAGCACTTCGCCGGCTTGTTGCCGCCCACCGTGATCCTGTCGCTGGTCGGCTACCCGGAAGGCCACGCCAAGGAGTTCAAGCAGCTCACCGACCAGAGCCTGCACGTCGACGAGGGCGCGACGACCACCCACGGCCAGCAGAACCGCCAGATCCTGAACGAGAACGGCGAGATCAACAACGAGGCCTTCTCCATGATCCCCGAGCTCATGGAGATGCGTCGCAAGGACCCCCAGGACGACCTGCTCACCGGGTTGGTGCACGCGGAGATCGACGACGGTGGCACGGCCCGCAAGCTCACGCTCGAGGAGATCCTCGCGTTCGTGCAGCTCATCTCGTCCGCCGGCACCGAGACGGTGGCCCGACTGCTGGGCTTCGGCGTCGTCACGCTCCAGCGGTACCCCGACCAACGTCAGCTCCTGCTCGACGACCCGTCGCTCATGGGCAACGCGGTCGAGGAGCTCCTGCGCTTCGAGGCGCCGTCGCCCACCCAGTCGCGCTGGGTCGCGCGCGATGTCGAGTACCACGGCATCACCATCCCCGCGGGATCGAAGATCTCCTTGCTCAACGGGTCCGCCGACCGCGACGAACGCCACTTCCCGAACCCTGACGTGTTCGACGTGCGGCGTGACATCGATCGCCATCTCGCACTCGGCTACGGCGCGCACTACTGCATCGGAGCCGCGCTGGCGCGCATGGAGACGCGCGTCGCGCTGAGCGAGACGTTGAAGCGCTACCCCACGTGGGAGATCGACGAGTCGCGCCTCGAGTTCGTGCACACCGCGACCGTGCGCGGGTACGCGTCGGTGCCGATGAGGGTGCGGTGAGCGCGACCACCTCCGCCCACCGCGTCTCCTTGGCGGTGGAGCCGCTCGCCGGTTCGATCGGCGCGGTGATCAGCGGCGTCGATCTCGCGAACCTCGACGACGCCACCGTCGCCGAGATCCGGGCGGTGTGGCTCGAGCACCTCGTGGTGTTCTTCCGCGACCAGGAGCTCGACGCCGACCAGTACTTCGCGTTCGCGCGACGCATGGGCGAGCCGGTGCGCTACCCGTTCGTGAAGGGCTTCGACAGCCATCCCGAGATCATCGAGGTGGCCAAGCTCCCGCACGAGACGGTGAACTTCGGCGGCATCTGGCACAGCGACACCGTGTACCTGGAGCAGCCGCCGATGGCCACCATGCTCCTGGCGCGCGAGATCCCGCCCTACGGCGGCGACACGATGTTCGCCAACATGTACGCCGCGTACGAGTCGCTCTCACCCGGGTTGCGCGCGCTGCTCGACGGCCTGCGCGCGGTGAACAGCTCCGCGCTCGCCGACGTGTCGAAGACCCGTGAAGATCGCATCCGCGACCACGGCGCGGCCGACGACGAGCGGCACTTCGAGTCGGTCCATCCCGTCGTGCGCACCCATCCGGAGACCGGGCGCAAGGCGCTCTACGTGAACCCGGCGCACACCGCGTCGTTCGAGGGGATGACCGTCGACGAGAGCCGGCCGTTGCTGCGCCACCTGTTCGAGCGGTCGGTGCGACCCGAGCACACCTGCCGCTTCACGTGGGCGGTCGGGTCGCTGGCCTTGTGGGACAACCGCTGCGCGATGCACAATCCGATCAACGACTACCACGGCTTCACCCGGCGGATGCACCGCATCACCCTCGCCGGCGACACGCCTTGCTGACGGGTTCCTCGCCCTCTTCGCTGAGCGGGCCGTCGCGCGTTCCACACCCGCGTTGACTGGCGGTGGTCCCGCAGCGCAGAATGCGGCCGTGCCACCCACCACTGCGGCCGAGCTCTTCGTCCGCAACGCGGCGCGCGACGACGTCGCCGCCCACTTCGAGGACCGCTCGTGGTCGTGGCGGGAGCTCGCGCTCGAGTCGCGCCGACGAGCGGCGTTGTGGAGCGCGTTGCGCGACCCCGACGCGCCCCCGCATCTCGGCGTGCTGCTCGACAACACCGCCGAGTACCTCTTCTGGCTCGGCGCCGCCGCGCTGACCCGATCGGTCGTCGTGGGCATCAACGCGACCTACCGCGGCGCCGAGCTGGCGCAGCTCGTCGACTACACCGACTGCCAGGCGATCGTCACCTCGGACGCGTACGCCGACCTCCTCGCCGACGCGCCGAGCCGGGTGCCCGCCGAGCGCGTCCTGCACACCGGTTCCGACGTCTACGCCGCCCAGCTCGCGGCCACCGACCCCGACACCGCGCACGCGCCGGCTCACCCCGACGACCTGTACCTGCTCATCTTCACCTCGGGCTCGACCGGGTTCCCGAAGGCGGTGCGCTGCACGCAGGGTCGCTTCGCCCGCACCGGCCTGCACGTGAAGACGGTGGCCGAGCTCGGCCCGGGCACCGCGGTGTACGCGCCGCTGCCGTTCTTCCACTCGAGCTCGCTGTTCACCGGGCTGTCGAGCGCGTTGCAGGCCGAAGTGCCGTTCGGCAGTCGCGCCCGGTTCTCGGCGTCGCGGACCATCCCCGACATCCGGCGCATGGGTGCGACGATGCTGGCCTACACGGGCAAGGTCCTCAACTACATCCTCGCCGTGCCGCCGTCGCCCGACGACGCCACCTCGCCGCTGACCTTCGCGTTCGGGAACGAGGCGTCCGAAGCCGACATCCGAGAGTTCGCCCGGCGCTTCGACTGTGCCGTGCGCGACAGCTACGGCTCGACCGAAGGGCTCATCATCATCCGCCGCGAGGCGTCGATGCCGGCGGGCGCGCTGGGCAGTGCCGACGACCAGATCCGGGTGTTCGACCCCGACACCGGCGCGGAGTGCCCGCGTGCGGAGCTCGACTCCGCCGGTCGCCTGGCCAACGCCGACGCCGCGGTGGGGGAGATCGTCAACACCGCGCCGGGCGACTCCTTCGAGGGCTACTACCGCAACGAGGAGGCCAACGTGTCCAAGGTGCGCGACGGCATCTACTGGTCGGGGGACCTCGCGTACCGCGACGCCGAGGGCTGGTTCTTCTTCGCCGGTCGCTCCAACGAGTGGTTGCGCGTCGACGGCGAGAACTTCGCCGCCGCGCCGGTCGAGCGCATCGTGCTGCGCGCACCGGGGGTGCGCTCGGCCGCGGTGTACGCGGTCCCCGACGACCCGGTGGGCGATCGGGTGATGGTGGCGGTCGAGGTCGACGATCCGTCGGTCTTCGACCTCGGCGCCTTCGACGAGTTCGTGCAGGCGCAGCCCGACCTCGGTCCGAAGTGGGTGCCGAGCTTCGTACGGGTGACGCCCGAGTTGCCCAAGCTCGCGAGCATGAAGATCGACAAGACCCGCCTGCGACGCGAGGGATGGGACGCACCGACCGTGAGCTGGCGTCCCGAACGCGGCGACGAGCTGCGACCCATGACACCGGCCGACGTGGCCGCGCTCGAACCGCTGCGGGCCCCGGCATGAGTGGCGACGCATGAGCGCGCACGGAGCCGGCACCAAGCTCGGGGCGCGCCGGTCGACCGCGCGCGCGGAGGCGGCGCCCGCGTACCGCGCCCGCCGGGAGGAGATCATCGCCGCCGCCGGCCGGGCGTTCCTGGCCAAGGGCTATCGCGCCACGTCGTTCCGCGACATCGCCGACGCGGTCGGCGTCGACCGTGCCTCGCTCTACTACTACTTCGAGAGCAAGCACGAGCTGTTCCGGGCGGCCACCACCGTCGCGGTCACGCGCAACATCGCCGAGGCGGAGGCGATCGCGCAGAGCGCGCAGGCGCCGGTCGACAAGCTCACCGAGATCGTGCGCTGCCTGCTCGCGTCGTACACCGATCGCGACTACCCGTACATGTTCATCTTCCTGCAGGAGGACGTGAACCGGATCAGTGAAGATCCTGACGACGACTGGGCCCGCGAGATGAACGACTTCAGCCGGCGCTACGAGCGCGCGATCACCGCGGTGATCGCGGAAGGTGCGGAGCGCGGCGACTTCGTGCTTCCCGGCGCGCCGCACATGCTGACCAAGACCGTCATCGGGATGGCGAACTGGCTGCAGCGGTGGTACCGCGCCGACGGGCCGTTGAGCGCGGCGGAGATCGCCGACGTGTTCGCCAACACCTTCCTGTACGGCGTGGTGCGCCGCGGCCCGGTCCCGTCGTGACCGCGACTGCGTCCACGCGGGGTGCGCCCTACGTCAACTCCCTCGATCCGCAGTTCTACGTGGACCCGTGGGACACGTACCGGTGGTTGCGTGACGAGGCGCCCGTGTTCTGGGACCCGGTGCAGCACCTGTGGCTCGTCTCCCGGTACGACGACGTGATGGCGATCGAGAAGCACGGCGCGCGGTACTCGTCGTTCGCGGGGTCGCGGCCGCACATCGACCAGCGCGACGACCGGTCGATGATCAACATGGACGACCCCGCGCACCAGCAGCAGCGCAACCTCGTCTCGCGCCGGTTCAACCAAGGAGGGGTCAGGGGGCACGAGGCCCACGTGCGCGAGCTCGTCACCGACATCCTCGACGCGGTCGTGTCGCTCGGGGAGTGCGAGGTGGTGGAGGCGATCGCGTCCCGCCTGCCCGCGATGATGATCGGCGACCTCCTCGGGTACCCACGCGAGATGTGGGAGCAGCTGCGGTGGTGGTCGGAGCGCACCATGACCCTCGGCGGCCTCGACATGGCCGACGGCCCGCCCTACGTCTCCCACCCCGAGGTCATCCCGGTGATGATCGACTTCTTCGAGCAGAGCGCTCGGCTCGTCGAGGAGCGGCGCTCCGAGCCGCGCGACGACCTGATCTCGGTGTGGATCGCCCAGGGCTGGGAGACGAAGCACGTGCTCGAGGAGACACTGCTGCTCCTCGACGGCGGGGCGGAGACGACCCGCACCGTCATCGGCTCGATGATCCGCGAGCTCGCGCTGCAGCCCGACCAGCGCCGTCTGCTCGTCGAGCGTCCCGAGCTGCTCGCCACGACTGCGGTCGAGGAGTTCATCCGCTGGGTCACGCCGATCCTCAACATGCGCCGCACCGTCACCGAGGAGCACGAGCTGCACGGGGAGACCCTGCGCGAGGGCGATCAGGTGGTGCTCATGTACGCGGCCGCCAACCGCGACCCGCGCGCGTTCACCGATCCCGACCGACTCGACGTGACCCGTCCCGACAACCGGCACGTGGCGTTCGGCTTCGGCACGCACTTCTGCCTCGGCGCATGGCTCGCCCGCCTCGAGCTCCGGGTGATGTTCGAGGAGCTCCTGCGGCGCATCCCCCACTGGGAGCTGGTCGATCCCGACGAGCCGCAGATCGTCCCCGCGACGTTCGCCCGCGCCTACGACCGCATCCGCATCCGGTTCTAGATGGGAGCCCCCATGCAAGTGCCCGTGGCCGAAGGTGTGTTCACCTGGCCCAGTGACGATCCGCAGCTCATCGGGAGTCGATGCGCGGACTGCGGGATGGTGACGTTCCCGACCCAGGACTCGTGCCCACGCTGCGCGTCGACCGCGATGGTGGAGACGCTGCTGTCGCGACGCGGCACGTTGTGGGCCTGGACCACGCAGTCGTTCCCGCCGCCCCCGCCCTACTCGGGACCGAGTGGCAAGGACTTCGTGCCGTTCGGGGTGGGCTACGTGGAGCTGCCCGGTGAGGTGAAGGTGGAGTCGCGCCTCACGGAGAGCGATCCCGAGATGCTGGCCAACGGCATGGAGATGGAGCTGGTCGTCGTGCCGTTCCGCACCGACGACGACGGCAACGAGGTCGTGACGTTCGCGTTCCGGCCGGTTGCCTGAAGACCCGAACAGGAGATCGACATGAGCATGGACGTCGCCATCGTCGGGGTGGGCCTCCACCCGTTCGGGCGCTTCGGTGAGACCACCGGGATCGAGATGGGCGCGGTCGCCATCCGCAACGCGCTCGCCGACGCGGGCGTGAGCTGGAGCGACATCCAGTTCGCGTTCGCGGGCAGCTACGAGATCGACAACCCTGACGCCGTCGTCGCGCTGATGGGGCTCACCGGCATCCCGTTCACCGACGTGTACAACGGCTGCGCGACGGCAGCGAGCGCGCTCACGCTGGCCGCCAACACCATCCGCCTGGGTGATCACGAGCTCGGGATCGCGGTGGGGATGGACAAGCACCCGCCGGGCGCGTTCGGCGCCGACCCGCGCCTCTACGCATGTCCGTCGTGGTACGGAGACCTCGGTCAGTTCGTCACCACCAAGTTCTTCGGCATGAAGATCAACAAGTACATGGCCGACCACGGCATCTCCGCATCGACCTTGGCGAGGGTGGCGGCCAAGAACTACCGGAACGGCTCGCTCAACCCGAACGCGTTCCGGCGCAAGCCGCTGTCGGAGGAGGAGATCCTCGGGTCACCGGTGCTCAACTTCCCGCTCACGCAGTACATGTTCTGCAGCCCCGACGAAGGCGCCGCCGCGGTCGTGCTGTGCAAGGCCGAGCACGCGCACCGCTACACCGACACGCCGGTGTACCTCCGCGCGACGACCGTCCGCACGCGCCGGCTGGGCGCGTTCGAGGTGCACAGCCCGTGGCTACCGCTGGAGCAGACGCCGGGACCGACGGTCGACGCGTCACGCGAGGCCTACGAGATGGCGGGCATCGGTCCCGAGGACGTCGACGTCATCCAGCTGCAGGACACCGACGCCGGCGCGGAGGTGATCCACCTGGCCGAGAACGGCTTCTGCGCCGACGGCGAGCAGGAGACGTTGATCGCCGACGGGGCCACCGAGATCGACGGCCCGCTGCCGGTGAACACCGACGGCGGCCTCATCGCCAACGGCGAGCCCATCGGGGCGTCGGGGCTGCGCCAGGTCCACGAGGTGGTCCGTCAGCTGCGGGGCCAGGCCGGCGACCGCCAGGTCCCCGGCGACCCCCGGGTCGGCTACACCCAGCTCTACGGCGCGCCCGGCACCGCCGGCGTCTCCATCCTCTCCCGCTGATGTCACGGCGAAGGTGCGTGACTCGGGCACCGCTGAGGTGCCTGACCCGCTGAACTTCGCGGGCGCGGTCAGAGGTCGAAGAGGCGGATCTCGTCGAAGTCGAGACCGAGCGCGACCATCGCCTTGTCGCTGGCGAACCCCATCACCTTCAGCACCGTCTCCACGATCTGATCCGGGGTGAGCTCGCGCGCGATCGCGTCGCGCGACTCGTCGGTCATGGCGCCGGGCGCGACGAGATAGGCGTCGGTGAGTCGCAGCGCCGCTCGCTGCGTCTCGGAGAGATCGCTGGTCTCGTAGTGGTCGACTTGATCGAGCATCTGCTCGTCCGCACCCTGCTGCTGCGCAACTGCGCCGCGTGCGCTCATTCAGAAGTAGCAGGACTGGTGCCGCGCGTTCCGGATGCGGACCAGCTCGGTGGTGACCGCGTCGACCGATCGCATGCGGAACGCGGCGCGCCGCAACTGGTCGCGCGCGCTCGCCAGCGCGGGCGCGAGTGTGGACGTGTCGGGGAGACCCAGCGCGTTGAGCTCGTCGGTCGGGAGCGGGATCCGCGGTGTCATCGGCTGCCCTTCTCTGACGTGCTGACCTCGGACGGTTCGGGCTCGGGCGCCCCCAGCTGGTCGACGTCGGGCATGGTTGCGATGCCGAGGGTGAGGCAGGCGCGCTGGAACGTCTCGATCGCCGACAGCGCCTGCACGAACGCGTAGGTGCCTTCGGGTCCGAGGTGACGGGTGAGCTCGGCGACCTGCTCGTCGGTGACGCCGTTGGCGTCGATTACGAACTGCTCGGCGAACGCGAGGCACGCGCGCTCGTCGGCGGCGTACCGCGCTGACGTCGGCCAGGCCGGAAGCTCGGCGATCTTCGTCTCGTCGAGGCCGGCGGCGCGAGCGCGCCCGCTGCGGCGCTCGAGCTCCGCCGACGCGCCGAGCATCGTGGCCATGCGCAGGCGGCACAGCTCGAGCAGCACGGGATCGGTCGCGTCCCACGCCCGGCCGACCACAGCGGCCAACGCCCCGAACGGCACCGGCCACGACGCCGCGAAGCGGCCCCAGTCGGTGTCACCGGCCGGCAGGCCGTCGAACCACGTCGTCGTCACCACTCGAGTCTCGCGCGTCGCCGCGGTCAGGGTTCGAGGTCGAGGTGGAGCATGCGGATGGCGTTGCCGCGGACGATCTTGCGCACCGCCGCGTCGTCGACGCCGGCGAGGAGGCCGCTGCAGATCTCCAACGTGTCGGGCCAGGTCGAGTCGGTGTGCGGGTAGTCGGTCTCGAACGTGATGTTGTCCTCGCCGACCTCGGCCAGCGACCGGATGCCGTGCTCGTCGCGGAAGAAGCAGCCGAACACCGAGCGGTAGTAGTAGCTGCTGGGCGGCTGGGGCACGGTGTCCCGCACCCCGGCCCAGGCGCGGTGTTGCTCCCACACGTCGTCGGCGCGCTCGAGGACGTACGGGAGCCAACCGATCTGGCCCTCGCTGTACGCCAGCCGCAGGTTCGGATACTGCGCGAGCTTGCCGCTGAACAACCAGTCGGTGAGCGACGACATCGCGTTGCCGAACGTGAGCGTGAGCGCGACCGCAGGCGGCGCGTCGGGGCCGGTGGCCGGCATCTTCGACGACGAGCCGACGTGCATGTTGATCACCGTGTCGGTCTCGTCGCACGCCTGGAAGAACGGGTCCCAAGCGCCGGAGTGGATCGACGGAAGCCCGAGGTTGGGCGGGATCTCGCAGAACGTCACTGCCCGCACGCCGCGCTCGGCGTTGCGCTTGATCTCGGCGGCGGCGAGGTCGGCGTCCCACAGCGGGATGATGATCAGCGGGATCAGGCGACCGCGGGAGTCGCCGCACCACTCTTCGACCATCCAGTCGTTGTACGCGCGCACGCACGCCAGTGCGAGCTCCCGGTCTCTTGCCTCGAGGAACGTCTGACCGCAGAAGCGCGGGAACGTGGGGAAGCACAGCGACGCCTCCACCCAATTGACGTCCATGTCGTCGAGGCGCGCCTTGGGCTCGTGGCAACCGGGACGCATCTCGTCGTACGTCATGGGCAGGGGCTCCATCTCGTCGCGCGGGAACCCGACCGCGGCGAACATGCGCCGGTGCACCATGGCGAGCCGATCTTCGTAGATCCAGCAGTCGACCGGCGTGCCCTCGTCTGCCCACACCTCCTTGAACGCGCCGCCGCCGACGTGCTCGTGCCCCTGCGTGTAGCGACGTTCGATGCGTGGGCCCAGTGCCCGGTGCTTCTCCGGGAGCCACGACTGCCAGAGGTGCGCGGGCTCGACCACGTGGTCGTCGACGCTGACGATCTTCGGCAGCTCGTCTCTCATCGTGCAACCTCCACCGTCGAGCGGGCCGAGCTCGTCGGCGAGGGCCCACCCGAGACGGTGCATCGCCGCCTTGCCGGCGGCGTAGTCGCTGCGTCCGCCGTGGGCGAGCCGGCTGGTCATCGACGTGACGTTCACGATCGCCCCGGTGCCCGCTTCCACCATGTACGGCGCGACGTACCGGCACGTGACCAGCGTGCCGTAGCCGCCGGCGTCGAGGCTGCGGCGCCGCGCGGCGAGCACGAGGTCGGCGCCGACCTCGGCGCAGCGTCGCACCAACGTCGCGCCGAGCC
>DASUAS010000477.1:0-23688 GCA_035763625.1 Acidimicrobiia bacterium | reverse complement strand
AGCCACCGGGCTGGTCGTCGCCGGACTCGCCACCTTCGGCACGTTCGCCGTCGGCGGTGCTGGCGCGGGTGCGCAGACCGACGCCGCGCCCGGCGTCAGCGCCAAGTCGGTGAAGATCGGCTACATCTTCTCCGAGACCGGCGTGGCCAGCTCCACGTTCAAGGACGCGGGCAAGGCGTTCCAGGCTCGCATCGACCGCGCCAACCACGACGGCGGCGTCAACGGTCGCAAGATCGACGCGGTGATCATCGACGACAAGTCGTCCAACGCGAACCTCACCGCGGCGAAGGACCTCGTCGAGAACCGCGACGTGTTCATGGTCGTGAACAACTCGTCGTTCGGGTTCCTCGCGTACCGCTACCTCGTCGACGCGGGAGTGCCCGTGATCGGCGGCGGCTACGACGGCACCTACTACGGCCAGAAGGGAAATGAGAGCATCTTCTCGGCCAGTGGCAACGCCGCGCCCATCAACGGGCTCACGTACGACTACGTGGCGCGGGTGATGAAGCAGAAGGGGGCCACGAAGGTCGCCGCGCTCGCATACGGCGTGTCGGCGTCGTCGAGCGAGAACGCGAAGACGGTGCAGCAGTACGCGGTCCCGTCCCAGGGGATGAAGGCGGTGTACACGAACACGAACGTCGACTTCGGTACCGCCGACGTCGGCCCGCTGGTGCTCGGCATCAAGAGCTCGGGTGCCGACGCGACCTACCTGCCGATGGTCGCTTCGACCAACATCGCGGTGGTGCAGGGTCTGCAGCAGAACGGCGTCGAGGTCAAGGCCAACATCCTCGCCACCGGCTATGGCCAGGAGCTCCTCGACTCGCCCGCGGCCAAGACGCTCGGTGACGACACGCTGCTCTGGCAGGGTTACGTGCCGGTCGAGAACAAGACCAAGGCGACGAAGCAGTTCCAGACCGACCTGAAGAAGGTGGGCATCGACGGTGTGCCCGACTACGGCGACTACCTCGGCTACATCACCGCCGACATGGCGGTCACCGGCCTCGAGCAGGCGGGGAAGAACCCGACGCGGCAGAGCTTCGTGGAGAACCTGCACGCGCTCGGCACCTACGACGGTGCCGGTCTCACGTGCACCAAGCTCGACATCAGCCTCGAGAACTACGGCAAGTTCGCCCCGAAGAGCTGCGCCTACTTCGAGACGGTGAAGGACGGCAAGTTCGTCGTCTACAACAAGGGCAAGCCGGTCACCGGCAAGCTCGTGGGGTCGGCTGAGCTGCTGAAGGAGAACGCGGCGGGCGAGCTCAGCGCCGCGACCACGACGGTGGCGCCCGCGTCGTGACCCACCGTTCCCACTGACGTCGAGCTCCCGCGCTCCGCGCGGGAGCTCGACTCGGAACGGGATCAGTAGTGGTTGAGCAGGTCGACGGCGGTCTTGGCCATGTGGCCGATCATCACCTTGCCGACCGCGTCCATGTGCGTCCGCCAGTGTGCTTCGGCATCGTTGCTGGCGCCGATGGCGATGAGCTCGAGCAGGCGCTCCTGCGAGCGGATGCCGCGTCGACGGGTGGAGAGCGAGTTGCGCTTCGACGGCGACTGGCTCACCGCGGTGACGGCGCGGGCGATGATCTCGTTGAGCATCTCGGCGACGATGCCGATCGTCTGGTTGCCGGAGAGCTCCACCAGGCGTTCGTGGAACCGGGCGTTGGCCCGACCGAACGCCTCCGGGTCGTCGATCACCGCGCGCTGGGCGTCGACGAGGGCGCTCAGCTCCTCGACCGCCTTCTTGCTCGGCGAGGTCGCGAGGACGCGGACGGCGGCGGGCTCGATCATGCTGCGGGCCTGGTGCACGTCGCCCAGCGTCACGTTGCGCGCCTGCAGGACGAGTGCGGCGGTGCGGGCGGTCATGCGCTCGTCGGGCTGGTGCGCGACCACCCCTCCGAGGACGCCCCGCACGACGGTGATGAGCCCCTCGGCCTCGAGGATGCGCAGCGCCTCTCGCAATGACGGACGCGACACCCCGAAGCGCTCGACCAGGTCGGGCTCACGACCGAGCGACTCACCCTCTTCGAGCTCGCCGGCGACGATCAGGGCGCGCAGCTCGTCGGCGATCTGCTCGGGCTTCTCGCGCGATCGGGTCGACCTGGTGGTGGGCACGACGCCTCCGTCTCCCCCTCGGGGCACGACACGGTACCTGCCGTCGGGCAGGTGGCCGCGGTGGTCGAAATGTTATAACGTTTGCATCGCGCGCGAGAGCGCCGCGCGGGGACGGAGAGGACGCCATGGAGCTCGGATACCGCGCCGTCGACGCCGACAACCACTACTACGAGACCCTCGACGCCTGCACCCGACACCTCCCCGAGGAATTCCGCCAGCGGGGCGTGCAGGTGGTGCAGCAGGGCACGCACTCGCTGCTCCTCGTGGGGGGGAAGCTCTTCAAGTTCATCCCCAACCCCACGTTCGACCCGATCATCGTGGCGGGCTGCATGGACCTCATGTTCCGCGGCCAGATCCCCGAGGGCGTCGATCCGCGCTCGCTCATGAAGCTCGAGCCGCTGCGCGCCGAGTACCAGGATCGCGACGCCCGGCTCACCGTGATGGACGAGCAGGGCCTCGACGCGGTGATCCTGTTCCCGACGCTCGCGGTCGGCATCGAGCAGATGCTGCGCGACGACATCCCCGCCACCATGGCCGTGCTCCACGCGTTCAACCAGTGGCTCCACGAAGACTGGGGCTTCGCCCACCAGGACCGCATCTTCGGCGTGCCCATGCTGTCGCTGGCCGACCCCGACGCCGCCATCGCCGAGCTCGAGTGGGTGCTCGACCACGGCGCGCGGATGGTCCACCTGCGGCCGGCGCCCGTCCCCACCGAGCAGGGCAGGGGGCGCTCGTTCGGGCACGAGGCGCACGACCCGGTGTGGGCGCGCCTCGCCGAAGCCGACGTGCCGGTCGCGTTCCATCTGGGCGACAGCGGCTACGAGATGTTCGCCGGCGCCTGGGGCGCGCGCGACTGGTTCGAGCCGTTCCGAGGCGGCGTCGACGTGCTCAGCAAGCTCGTCGTGTCCGACCGTCCGATCCACGACACGATCGGCAGCATGGTCGTCGACGGCGTGTTCGACCGTCACCCGACGCTGCGCGTCGCGAGCATCGAGAACGGCTCCGACTGGGTCGGGCTCCTCGTCAAGCGGCTCCTGAAGCAGGCGAACCAAACCCCGTGGGTGTTCCCGGAGAGCCCGCTCGAGACGATCAGCGAGCACGTCTGGGTCACGCCGTACTACGAAGAGGACATGCGCAAGCTGGCCGACCTCGTCGGCACCGACAAGGTCCTGTTCGGTTCCGACTGGCCCCACGGCGAGGCGTTGGCGCGCCCGCTCGACTTCGTGAAAGAGCTCCACGCGTTCTCCGACGACGAGATCCGCATGGTGATGCGCGACAACGCCCTGGGGCTCCTGAGTCCGTCCGCGTGACCGGCACCGCGCTCGACGACGCCGGCACCTGCTGATTCGAAGGAGAGGACGAAGCATGGGCGTCGTGGCACGCGCGCACGACCTGTTGGTGAACACCGACATGGGCGACGTGAAGCAACCCGAGTGGATGGTGCGGGTCAAGGAGGACTACTTCAAGGCCGGCCAGTCGATGTTCGAGAGCCGCGAGATCGGCGAGCTGCTCGACGAGATGGACGAGATGGGGGTCGAGCGATCCGTGCTCATGACCAACATGACGCGCTCGTCGGAGCGGGTGCGGTCGTTCGTCGAGCAACGCCCCGACCGGTTCAGCGTCGGCCTCGGTGGCCACAACCTCCTGCGCCCGATGGAGAACCTGCGCAACCTCGAGTCGTTGGTCAGGGACCTCCCGGTCGCGTACACGGTCATCGGCCCGAGCTTCTGGGGCGACGGCATGTACCCGCCCAGCGACGCGGTGTACTACCCGCTCTACACGAAGTGCTGCGAGCTCGACCTGCCGCTGTTCATGAACACCGGCCTGCCGGGTCCGCCGATCCCGGGCGAGGTGCAGAACCCGATCCACCTCGACCGCGTGTGCGTGCGCTTCCCCGAGCTCAAGCTGGCGATGATGCACGGCGCCGACCCGTGGTGGGACGTCGCCATCCGCCTCATGATCAAGTACAAGAACCTGCGACTGGTCACCTCCGCGTGGGCGCCGCGACACCTCCCCGAGTCGCTGCTGCACTTCATGCGCACGCGCGGCAAGGAGCGCGTGATGTTCGCATCCGACTCGCCGGTGCTGTCGATCCGGCGGACGGTGAAGGAGGCGTCAGAGCTCGACCTGCCGCCCGAGGTGCTCGACAACTACCTCTACCAGAACGCCCAGGACTTCCTGTTCAGCCGCTGAGCGGCCGACCGTCATCGCATCGGAGCGCAACCAGGTCATGGTGGAGACGAGCGAACACGACCCGCGCGTCCATCTCGAACGTGATCCCGACACCCACGTCGCGCGGCTGACGATCGACAACCCGGAGCGTCGCAACGCGTACGACCCGCCGATGCGGCGCGCGATGCGCGCGCACCTCGACGACCTCGCGACCGACGACGAGGTCAAGGTGGTGATCCTCCGCGGTGCCGGCGGCGTGTTCAGCACCGGCGCGGACATGGCCAACTCCTACGCGTGGTACGGGACCGACCCGAACGGACGCCGACCGAGCCAGCGGCGTCGCCTCGGCGTCGACCGCGAGAGCTTCTCCTTCTACCACGAGCTCATGGCCTACCCGAAGGTCACCGTCGCGCAGGTGGAGACCTACGCACTCGGCGGCGGCTTCGAGATCGCGCTCATGGCCGACCTCGCGGTGGTGGGTCGGGACGCGAAGCTGGGCATGCCCGGCGCGCGCCTGCTCGGACCCGCGCTCGGGAACCTGCACCTCTTCTTCCACCGGCTCGGCCCGGTGCTCTCGCGCCGCCTGCTGCTCACCGGTGACACCATCACCGGAGCGGAGGTGGAGCACTTGGGCGTGTTCACCGAGGTGTGCGACCAGGTCGACGTGGCGGCGCGTGCCGAGCGGTGGGCCGCCAAGGCCGCCCGCATGCCGGCCGACGGCATCGCCATCGCCAAGACCAGCTTCGCCCTCGTCGAGCAGAGCACCGCCTTCGTCGGTGAGGAGGCCACCGGCTTCCTCGTGCACGCGTTCGCCACCAACCTCCGCTTCGAGGAGGACGAGTTCAACTTCGTGAAGACGCGCGCCAAGGTGGGAACCAGCGAGGCGTTCAAGGTGCGTGACGAGCACTTCGGAGTCGACGACCTGCCGTGAACCGGATCGACCCGGCGGACCTGGCCGCCGCGCTGCCCGCGGCCAACCTCGCCGTGCTCGTCGCCGCGGTCGCACACGTCACCGGCGACCTCTCGGTGCTCGATCGCCACGACGACCCGCGAGCGTTCGACCACGGGCGCGGCGCCGGAAGCCTGAGCGCCGACGAGGCCGACGCCATCCGGGCGTGGGCGCAGGACGCGCTCACGGGCGCGCCCGACGACGCGTTCGACCACGTGCCCGGCCGCGCGCCTGACGCAGCCACGCTCCACCGGCTCATCGAGTTCGTGGTCGGGGAGCCCGTCGACCCCGCGTACGTGCCACTCGTCGAGGAGGAAGCCGACTTCGACGGCACCGACCGGCGGCGGTTCGGGTGGACGCAGCGCCCCGACGCGGAGACGCTCGCCGGCTTCCACGTGGGGATCATCGGCGCCGGTCTCGGCGGCCTCTGCGCCGCGATCCGGCTCGAGCAGGCGGGGATCCCGTACACGGTCTTCGACAAGAACGACGACGTGGGTGGCACGTGGTTCGAGAACACCTACCCCGATCTCCGCGTCGACGTGCCGAACCACTTCTACTCGTACTCGTTCCGGCCCAACCCCGACTGGTCGCACTTCTACTCGCGTCAACACGAGCTGTTCGACTACATCGCCGAGTGCGCGAAGGCGTACCACGTGCTGCCGCACGTGCGCTTCGGCACGGAGGTGCGGTCGGCCACGTTCGACGAAGCGCGCCGCACGTGGCGCGTCGAGGTGCGGGACGCGCACGGAGAGTCCGAGCTCGAGGTCGACGTCCTCGTCAGCGCGGTCGGGATGCTCAACCGCCCCGCGATTCCCGACCTCGAGGGGCTCGACACGTTCGTAGGCCCGTGCTTCCACTCGTCGCGCTGGGATCACGACCTCGACCTCGAGGGCAAGCGGGTCGTCGTGATCGGCACCGGTGCCAGCGCGATGCAATTCGTGCCCGCGGTCGCGCCCGAGGCCGAGCACGTCACGATCTTCCAGCGGTCGCGCCACTGGGTCACCCCCAACCCCGACTACCACCGATCGGTGACGGACGCCGAGCGGTGGCTGTTCCGGAACGTGCCCCACTACCTGGCGTGGTACCGGGTGCTGCAGTTCTGGAACAGCGCCGACCGCATGTACCCGGCGTTCCACGTCGACCCCGCGTGGACCGACCAGGACGTCTCGATCAGTCGGCAGAACGACAAGCTGCGGCGGGTCATGACCGCCCACGTCGAGCGCGAGCTCGCGGCCCGGCCCGAGCTGGTCGACGCGGTGCTGCCCGACTACCCGGCGCTGGGGAAGCGCATGCTGCAGGACAACGGGTGGTTCCGCACGCTGCTCCGCGACGACGTCGAGCTCGTGAACGAGCGCGTCGTGCGCGTCGAACCGCACGCGGTGGTCACGGAGTCGGGTCGTCGTCACGAGGCCGACGTGCTCGTGCTCGGCACCGGGTTCCACCCCAACAAGTACCTGTGGCCCATGGTGATCACCGGCCGCGACCGCGTGTTGCACGAGGAGTGGGGCGACGACCCACGCGCGTACCTCGGCATCACGATGCCGGGCTTCCCGAACCTGTTCTGCCTCTACGGCCCGAACACCAACCCGGTGGTCGGGAGCGTGGTGTTCGTGCTCGAATGCCAGGTCAACTACGTGGTCAAGGCGATCGGCGCCATGCTCGAGCACGGGTGGTCGACGATGGAGTGCAGGCGCGAGGTGCACGACGCCTACAACGCGCGGGTCGATGCCGAGCACGAGCAGTTGGTGTGGCGCCACCCGCGCGTGCACAGCTACTACAACAACGACGCCGGCCGGGTCACCACCAACATGCCGTGGAAGCTGGTCGACTACTGGCGCATGACCCGTGAGCCGGCGCTCGACGACTTCGTGGTCACCAGCCGCGAGGGGGGAGGCTGACGTGGGCCGACTCGACGGGAAGGTGGCCGTCGTCACCGGCGGTGCATCGGGCTTCGGCCGCGCCACCGCGCTGCGCTTCGCCCGCGAGGGAGCGCGCGCCGTGGTGGTCGACCTCGACGCGGCGAGGGGCGCCCGCGTGGTCGAGGAGCTGCGCGACGCAGGGTCCGAGGGTCGGCTCGTGGTCGGCGACGTGTCCGGCCTCGACGTCGCCCGGGAGGCGGTGGCGGTCGCGGTCGACGACTTCGGCCGACTCGACGTGCTGGTGAACAACGCCGGCATCGTCCAGGGCGACGACCGCGACACCTGGGACACCACCGAGGAGAAGTGGGACCTCGTCCTGCAGGTGAACCTGCGGAGCGTCTTCGTGTGCTCGAAGGCGGCCATCCCGGTGATGCTCGAGGCCGGTGGCGGGTCCATCGTCAACGTGGCGTCGATCGCGGCCTCGGTGTGCACCGGAGGTGCCGCGTACGCCGCGTCCAAGGGCGCGATCCTCAGCTACACCCGGCACACCGCGCGCGAGCTCGCCCGTCGCGGCGTCCGCATGAACGCAGTGTCACCGGGCTTCATGCGCACGCCGATGACGACCGGCGAACGCGAGGGCCTCGACGAGGCCGCGCAGGAGGAGCGTGTCGCCGGGTTCGCCGCGCACCTCCCGATGAAGCGCATGGGCGCGATGGACGACATCGCCGACGCCATCCTCTTCCTTGCCAGCGACGAGGCCAGCTACATCACCGGACAAGAAGTGATCGTCGACGGAGGGTACGTGGTGCGATGAGCGACAAGAGCGGGGTGCGATGACGTACGAGACGATCCTCTACGAGGTCGAGGACCGCACCGCGACGATCACCTTCAACCGACCCGACAAGCTCAACGCGATCAGCCGCGCGATGGAAGCGGAGCTGGCCGACGCCTACCGGCGCGCGGAGACCGACGACGACGTCTGGACCATCGTGGTGACCGCCACCGGTCGTGCCTTCTGCACCGGCGCCGACGTCGACACCGTGCGTGACGACGGCAAGGTGCCCTTCGACGGCAAGTACCTGTCGCGCTTCCACGAGTGGGACGCGCCCCAGGAGGCGACGCCGCCGTTCCGCCAGATGGCGAAGCCGATCATCGTGGGGGTGAACGGCATCTGCTGCGGCGCCGGCATGGATCTGGTGACCACCGGCGACATCGCCATCGCGTCCGAGCAGGCCCAGTTCTTCGACCCGCACGTGAGCATCGGGCTGGTGTCGGGGCGGGAGATGGTGCGCGTCGCCCGTGCCGTCCCCGTGAACGTCGCCATGCGCATGGCGCTGCTCGGGCGCCAGGAGCGTATGACCGCGACCCGGGCCTACGAGCTCGGCCTGATCACCGAGATCGTGGCGCACGACGCGCTGGCCGACCGCCTGCGCGAGCTGGCCGAGATGGTGAACCGCAACGCGCCGCTCGCCGTGCGGGGCACGCGACTCGCCATCCGCAAGGGCCTCGGGCTCCCGCTCTACGAGGCCGAGCTCCTCGCCGAGGCGTACCGCGAACGGGTGCTGCACACCGAGGACGCGAGGGAGGGGCCGCGCGCCTTCATGGAGAAGCGCCCGCCGGAGTGGAGAGCCGAGTGAGCAGCCGCGACGAACCGGGCTTCGAGACGCCTGAGTTCACGACCATTCGCTACGAGGTCGCCGCCGACGACCGCGTGGCCACCATCACCCTCGACCGGCCCGAGGTGCTGAACGCGTTCGACCGCCAGATGTGCGAGGAGATGCGCGATGTCTGGCGCGTGGTGAAGGCCGACGACCGCGTCAACGCGGTCGTGCTCCGCGCCGCGGGGGAGCGCGCGTTCTCGGCCGGGCTCGACACGTCGAAGAGCTTCGGGCAACCCGAGGTGGTGTGGAACCACGACGACCCCGGCGAGCTCCTCAGCCCGAAGTGGCAGAAGTGCTGGAAGCCGGTCGTGTGCGCGGTGCACGGGATGTGCACCGCCGGAGCGCTGTACTTCGTGAACGAGTCCGACGTCGTCATCTGCTCCGACGACGCGACGTTCTTCGACTCGCACGTCTCGTTCGGATACGTGTCCGCGCTCGAGCCCATCGGCCTCATGCGTCGCATCGGCCTCGGTGACACGCTGCGGATGGCCCTCACCGGCAACCGGGAGCGGGTCTCGGCGGAGACGGCGCTGCGCATCGGCCTGGTGACCGAGGTGGTCGCGCGCGACCGGCTCTGGGTCCACGCGCACGAGCTGGCGCGTCTGATCGCGTCGTACCCGGCGGTGGCGACGCAGGGAACCGTGCGCGCGATCTGGGAGTCGCTCGACAAGCCGTACCGCGCCGCGATGGACCAGGGCCTCATGTACACCCGCCTCGGCAACCCCGTGGGGCTGGCCGAGATCGAGCGCACCGGCGTCGACCGCACGCCGCCCACGATTCGATGACGGCGGGGTCGAGGTGAACGCGATCTCCGAGCGCCTGCGCGCGGTCCTCGCGCTCGATCCGTCCGCCGCCGCGCTCGAGTTCGAAGGCAGGTGGTCGACCTGGGCCGAGCTGGCGGCCGCGGCCGAGGCGGTCGACGTCGTGCTGCGCGAACGATCGTTGGGTGAGGGTTCGCCGGTGGGCGTGCTGCTCCGGAACCGGCCCGCGGCGTTGGGCACGCTCCTCGGCCTGCTGCGCGCCGGCGCGTGTGTGGTCACCGTCAACCCGCTGCTCGGCGGCGAGCGGCTGCGGGCTGACGTGCCCGGGCTCGGCCTCCCACTGGTGCTCGGTGCACCCGACGATCTCGCCCTGCTCCCGACCGACTCGCTGCCGCACACCGCCCGCGGCGTCCTCGGCGAGCTGGGCGGTCCGATCGAGGTCACGTCGACGCCCCGCACCACGACGACCGCCGCCGACGCGCCCGGCGTCGCGGTGCGCATGCTCACGAGCGGCACCACCGGACCACCGAAGCGCGTCGACCTCCGCTTCGACATGCTCGACCAGGTGATGCGCGGCGCCAAGCACTACGAGACCGGCACCGGGAGCGAAGTGCGGCTGCGCTCGGGTGTTGCGATCGTCAACGCGCCGCTCGTGCACGTGAGCGGGGTGTTCCGGGTCGTCCAGGCCGTGCTCGACGGCCGGCGCATCGCGCTGCTCGAGCGCTTCACCGTCGACGGGTGGACCGCGGCGGTGCGCGCGCACCGGCCGAAGACGGTCAGCCTCGTACCTGCGGCGCTGCGCATGGTGTTCGACGCCGACGTCGAGGACGACGTGTTCGAGAGCGTCCGCTCCGTGGTGTCGGGCACGGCACCGCTCGATCCCGACCTCGCCGAGGCGTTCACCGCTCGCTACGGGGTGCCCGTGCTCACGTCGTACGGTGCCACCGAGTTCGGGGGTGGCGTCGCGGGCTGGAACCTCACCGACCACGAGCAGTTCGCGGCGGCCAAGCGCGGCAGCGTGGGCCGCGCGCACGCCGGTTGCTCCCTGCGCGTCGTCGACCCCGACGACGGCACCGACCTCGGTCTCGACACGGTGGGGCTGCTCGAGGTGCGCGCCGCGCAGCTGGGCACCGACGGCTGGGTGCGTACCACCGACCTCGCCCGGATCGACGCCGACGGCTTCCTCTGGGTCGTGGGCCGCGCCGACCAGACCATCCTGCGCGGCGGCTACAAGGTGCAGCCGGAGGTGGTGCGCGCGGCGCTCGAGCGCGTTCCCGGCGTCGCCGAAGCCGCAGTCGTCGGCGTCCCCGACGCGCGACTCGGTGCGGTACCGGTCGCGGTGGTCGAACGTCGAGCCGATGCCGCGCTCGACGAAGCCGCGGTGCTGGCGGCGGCGGGTGCACACCTCGCGCGCTACGAGCTGCCGGTTGCGGTCGCGGTCGTCGACGCGCTCCCGCGCACCGCGTCGGGCAAGGCCGACCTCGCCGCGGTGCGCGAGCTGGTCGACGCGCAGCGAGGCGTGCGCTCGTGACCCACGACCCGGTCGTCCCCTGGGTGTTCGGCGAACGCCCACTGCCGGCGGTGGTCGAGCTTGCCGCCGCGCTGCGCGACCTCACCGACACCGTCCTCGCGCTCGAGCACACCAGCCCCGAGCTCGAGGCGCTGGTGCAGACGGTGCGCGACGCGCAACGTCAGCTCGCGGCCCAGGCGCCGGCCGACCTCCGTCCCCGCGTCGGCGACGATCCGGACGACGACCGTCGCGTCTACGTCGACCACGGTGACGCGATCGGCGAGTACAACCCGTGCTTCCCCCGGTACACGCTCCTCGTGGACGACGACGGTGCGCACGGCACCGTGGAGTTCCCGATCAGCTACGAGGGCCCACCGGGGATCGTGCACGGAGGGTTCCTCGCCGTCTTCTTCGATTGCGCGCTCCAGGAGCTCAACTGCGCGCTCGGCCTCGCGGGCAAGACCGCCGAGCTCAGCCTGCGGTTCCGTCGTCCGGCACCGCTGCTCACCCCGCTCGCGTTCCGGATCGAGCGTGTGGTCGACGAGCGGCGCATCACCGCGCACGCCGAGCTCTTCCACGACGACGACCTGCTCTGCGAAGCCCACATGGTCGCCGCAAAGGGTGACCGCGCCGCGCTGCCCGCGGTGTCGGCGCGCCGATCATGAGCGGCACGACCGTCAGCTGCGTCCTGCGCGAGCGCGTCGCCGCGCACCCCGACCTCGACTTCGTGGTGTGCGACGACGACCGTCTCACCTACGCCGACGCGGAGCGCCGCAGCCGCGTGCTCGCCCGCGCCCTCGTCGCCTCCGGCGCGGGACGCGGCAGCCGGATCGGGTTGCTGTTCCCGACCGGCATCGACTTCGTGCTCGCGTGGCTCGCTTCGGTGCGGGTCGGCGCGATCGCGGTGCCGATCAGCACGTTCTCCACGTCCCGTGAGCTGCGCGACCTGGTGGTCCGCGCCGATGTCGACCTCGTCCTGGGCGTCGGCGGGTACCGGGGCCACGACTACGTGGCCGCGTTCACGGATGCGGTCGGCCCGCTCGGCGAGGGCGGTCGTCCGACCGCGGCACCGCACCTCCGCGAGGTGTGGCTCGGCGGGTTCGCCGACCTCGAACGGCGCGCCGCCGACGTCCCCGACGCGCTCCTCGACGCCATGGAGGACGACGTCACCCCCGACGACCGCATGATCATCGTGCACACGTCGGGATCCACCAGTGCGCCCAAGGGCGTCATCCACCAGCACGGCGCGCTGCTCGGACACCTCGACACGTTGAACGGGATCCGCGGGCTCGACACCGCCACGCGCCTCTTCTCCAACTCGCCGATGTTCTGGATCGGCGGGCTCGCGTACAACATCATCGGTGTGCTGGTGGCGGGCGCGACGCTGCTGTGCTCGGCGGCGACCGATCCGGTGGAGACGCTCGACTTCATCGAGCGTGAGCGTCCCGAGCTCACCAACGGCTACGCGGCGTCGATCGCGGCGCTGGTCGCGCACCCGAGCTTCGCGACGCGTGACTTCTCGTCCATCCGCTCGGGCAACCTGCATCCGCTCCTGCCCGAGGCGCTCCGCCCCACCGATCTCGAGCTGCGCCACAACATGCTCGGCACGACGGAGACCGGCAGCGTCTGCCTCATGAGCGGCGACGAGACCGACCAACCCGAGCACCGGCGCGGCTCGTTCGGGCAGCCGGTCCCGGGCCTCACGCCCCGCGTGGTCGACCCCGAGACGCTCCACGACGTGCCCGTGGGCACCATCGGCGAGCTCTGGTTGCGGGGACCATCGCTGATGGAGGGCTACTACGGGCGCGAGCGGGGCGAGGTGTTCACGGCCGACGGCTGGTACCGCACCGGTGATCTGTTCCACGTCGACGCCGACGGGTTCTTCTACTTCCACGGCCGGCGCGGCTCCATGATCAAGACCGCGGGCGCCAACGTGTCGCCGCTCGAGGTCGAGGCCGCGCTCAGCGACGCGACCGGCGGCCTCGCGACGATGGTGCTCGCCGTGCCCGACCCCGAGCGCGACCAGGTGGTGGCGGCGGTGATCCTGGCCGAGCCCGACACCGCGCCCGACCTCGACGCGCTCCGGACCGAGCTGCGGCGGCGCCTGTCCGCGTACAAGGTGCCACGCCGCTTCCTCGTGCTCGCGCCCGCCGACCTCCCGATGCTGTCGAGCGGCAAGCCCGACCTCTCCTCGATCGTGGAGCTCTTCGATGCGTGAACGCACGACCGTGCCCGCGCTCGTGCGCGTGTGGGCGGCGGAGCAGCCGGAGAAGGCGTTCGTCGTCACCGATGACGCGGCGCTGACCTACGGCGAGCTCGACCAGCGGAGCGCGGCGTGGGCGGCGCGCTTCGCCGAGCTCGGCGTCGGGAAGGGCACGCGCGTCGGCGTCCTGATGACCAACGGCACCGGGTGGCCCGTCGTCGCCTTCGGGGCCAGCCGGGCGGGCGCGACCATCGTGCCGCTCAGCACGTTCCTGCGCCCGCCCGAGCTGGCCGCGCAGCTGCGCACCGCGGGCGTCGAGCACCTGGTGCTCCAGGGCGGGTTCCTCGCCCGCGACTACGTCGCCGACCTGATGGCGATCTCACCCGAGCTCGTCGCCGGCGTCCCACTCGCGGTCGACGCGCTGCCGCGCCTGCGCACGATCACCCTCTGGAACGAGGGTGCGGAGGACGCCGCGCCCTCGCGACCGGAGCTGGTCGACGCGCTCGACGAGACGGTCCGGCCGTCCGACGACCTCGCGATCGTGTTCACGTCGGGAAGTCGGGGCACGCCCAAGGGCGTGATCCACACCCACGGGGGCGCGTTGGCGGCCACCGCGGCAGGGCTGGACGTCCGTCGCCTCACGCGCGACGACCGCCTCTACATCCCGATGCCGTTCTTCTGGGTGGGTGGCTTCGGCACCGGCCTGCTCTCGACGCTCATCGTCGGTGCGACCCTGCTCACCGAAGCTCGCCCCGAGCCGGCGCACACGCTGCCGTTCCTCGAGCGCGAGCGGGTGACGCTGTTCCGCGGTTGGCCCGACCAGGCGGCGGCGCTCGCCCGCGATCCCGCGTTCGCGTCGGCTGATCTCTCGTCGTTGCGGCCCGGGAGCCTCGACGCGGTGATGCCGGCCGGGCAGCGGGCGGCCCCCGGCCGGCGCGCCGGTTTGCTCGGGATGACGGAGTCGTTCGGGCCCTACTCCGGCTCCCGCCTCGACCAGGTGCTACCGGCTGGGAAGGAGGGGAGCTGCGGTCAGGTGTTCGACGGTGTCGAGGTCCGCGTCGTCGACCTCGACACAGGTGTGCCGCTCGCCGCCGGCGAGACCGGCGAGCTCCAGCTGCGCGGACCCAACCTCATGCGCGGCATCTGCGGCCGCACGCGCGCCGAGGTGTTCACGGAGGACGAGTACTACCCGACCGGTGACGTCGGCCATCTCGACGCCGACGGCTTCCTGTTCCTCACCGGTCGGCGCGACGACATGTTCAAGGTGCGGGGTGCAACCGTCTACCCGGGCGAGGTTGAACGCGCCCTGCACGCGCTGCCCTCTGTGCGCCGCGCGTACGTCGTCGACGTGCGTGGCGTCGGTGACGGGGCGGAGGTCGGGGCGGTCGTGGTGCTCGCCGACGGTGCCGACGGCACGCCGGTCGACGTGCTCGTCGACCGACTCGCGTCCGACGCGAAGCAGCGGCTCAGCTCGTTCAAGGTCCCCACCCGATGGCAGCTGATCGGTGCCGATGACGTCCCGATGACCACCACGGGCAAGGTCGACAAGGCCGGGCTCCAGCACCTGTTCGATCGAGGAGACGACGCGTGAGCGCAGATCGGGATCTGTTCCTGCACGAGTTCATCGACATCAACGGCATGCGCCAATGGGAGTACATGGAGCACACGCTCCAGCAGGCGGGTGACGAGAAGGTCGAGTTCGAGCTGCTCGGCACCTGGTACACGATGGGCATCACCGCCCGCTGGCCGCAGGTGGTGAACGTGTGGGAGATCCCGGGCGGCTGGGACGGCTGGTACGGCAAGGTCGATCGCCTCGGACTCAAGCGGGCGAGCAACGCTCCGTTGAACGCGTGGTGGAAGCAAGCCTTGGAGTACCGCGCGGGTGGCTTCGACCGTCTCCTCGGCGCGGTGCCCGGCTGCCCCAACATCGAATCGCTGCGACGCGACGACGTGCGCGGCTCGCTGTTCGTGCACGAGCTCACCGAGGTGCGGCCCGGCACCGCGCTCGAGTACCTGGCCGCGGTGCGCGAGGAGCGCGCGCCGCTGCTCGCCGAGTACGGCCACCGACTCGTCGGGCTGTACGAGGTCCTGATGAACGACTACGAGGTGTGCACCGTCTGGGCCACCGACGCCGACGACCACGTGCGCGCGGGCAAGGCCCGCGACGTGGCGCGCGGCCTTGCCGTCGAGACCGACACCCCCGGTGATGGCCGCTTCGAGGCGTGGCACGACCGCGCCCGCACCTGGGCCGTGCGCTGGCGCGAGGAGCTCATGACCCCACACGTCGGCACGCTCTGCGCGCCGGCGGAAGCGCCGGTCGACGACAGCAACACCCCCGACGCCTGACGCCGCGCCTCACCCGACGTTCACCCCGAGGTTCACGATGAGTCCTCGGCGTAACGCTTCGACGCCTTCTCCACACTGCACGGCATGGTCGAACCCGAGATCGTTCCCTCAGGCGCTGCGGTCGTCGTCGAGCTCCACGACGGCGACCGCGACGAGCTCCGTGCACTGTTCGAGCTGGCCGAAGACTCGCCGCGCGCGCTCGATCACTACCTGCACCAAGGTGTGGTCCTGGTCGCGCGGCAGCGGGACGACGTCGTCGGGCATCTCCAGCTGACGATCGACGAGGACACCCGCGCCGCCGAGATCACGAACATGGCCGTCGTCGAGACCCATCGGCGATCCGGCATCGGTGCCCAGCTCGTGGCGGCGGCGCTCGACCTGGCTCGCCGTCGTGACGCCACCCGCGTGCGGGTCGCGACCGCGACCGCCGACACCGGCAACCTCCGCTTCTACCAGCGTCAAGGGTTCCGCTTCACGGCCGTCGAACGAGACGCGTTCACGACCGCGGCGGGGTATCCGCCGGACATCGTGGTCGACGGCGTCGAGCTCCGTGACCGCGTCTGGCTCGATCGCATGGTCGGACCGCCTCCCGCTCAGGACACGGTGACGCCGGCGCGTTCGATGGACTCGGCGGCGCCGTCTGACCGACAGCTCGTCGCCGATGCGGCCCGTCGCCTCGGCGTCCCGCGCGCCAGCGTGGTCGCGCACCAGACCTCCTTCGTGCTCCATGCGCCCCTCGAGCTCCTTGCCCGCGCGACGCTCCTGCCGGCGGTCGCCGTCGGTGCTCGAGACCAGGCACGCCGACGTATCACGACCATGGTCGATCGCTACGAGGAGGCCGGTTCACCGTTCGAGGTCGAATGCGCGACGACCGGCCTCGCGGTGGCGCGGAACACCCGGACCTTGTTCGACGCGCTCGATCGCCGCGATGCCGGCGCGGCCGACTGCGCGGCGCACCACCTCGACGAACACGCAAGCGCGGCGACGATCGCGCAGTCGCTGGCATCGACGACGCTTCCGCTCCTGGCCGCCGCCGGGCACGCGAACATCTACGTGGGTCTCCTAGCGCGCCCGACCGTGGTGCGTCCCGCCGCGACCATGCTGCGCTCGGTGATCCGCTCGCTCGTGACCGACGAGGCGACGCCGATGCCGGTGCCCGCCATGAGCACTGCGCCGGACCTGGACGCGACGATGGCGCTGTTCGACGTGCTCGCCGACCTCACACCGGTCGGTCCGCCACCGTCGCCGTTCATCGCGCCTCTCGTCGGGCACGCCTTCCAGCAGGGACTGGTCGAGGCGTTGACCCCCGGCGGCACGTTCCGTGCTCCGGCGGATGCACCACGAGAGCTGCTGCGCTTCGCCGCGCAGGCGATGCTCCAGGGAGATCCCGACCAGGCGCCGTTCGGTTGGACCCACTGCCTGACCCTCGCTCAGGGCGCGCTGCGGGCCGGGAGCCTGGCCGGAGATGCCGCGCTCGGAACGTACGTCGCGATGGTGTACCTCGTCGCGCACTGGGGGGCGTACGGCATCGGTCAGCTCGATCCCGACCACGTGCCGCCGCCGTCGACGGGTTCGCTGCATGACGCGTTGCCGCGGTCTCCGCGCGAAGCGGCTGCGGTGGCGTGGCACGACCCCGACCGCACTGCGACGGTCACGATCCTCGCCTCGGCGGCGTCGACGAACCACGACGCGCACCGCGTGAAGTACACCTTGGCCTGCCTCGACGCGGCGGCCGACGATCCGAGTGCCGAGCCGCTCTACCTCGCCGCGGCGGCGTATCTCAACAGCTGGTGGGAGCTTCGAGGTGACCCCGACGATCCCTGGCGCTGAGTGTGAACCGGCGTGTGACCACGCGACGCGCGCTCGCGTGTCTCTCGACGTCTGGAGTCAGCTCGGGCGCGTCGAAGCCCATTGGCGGAAGGTGGTCATGATCTGCTCACGTCGGTCGGCTTCGATCGAAGCCACGTCGTCCTCACCGAGGACCCCCGTGGTGCGGATCACCGTGCGGAACTGCTCGAGGACGCTCCCGCATCCGCCACAGACGTCGAGGTGCTCCTCGAGCCGTCGGCGCTCGTCCGTCGGCAGCGCGTCGTCGAGGTACTCGGTGACGAGCTCGACGAACCGGTCGCACGGGAAGTCGTCGGCGGGTGGGGTCATGACGTACCGCTGCTTTCGAAGTAGAGCTCGAGGGCTCGCCGGATCCTGGCCCGGCCACGGTGCAGGAGCACCCGTTGATTGGTCTCGGTCAACTCGAGCGCATTACAGACCTCGGCCGCGGCCCAGCCCTCGACGTCGCGCAAGGTGATGACCTCGCGCTGCGCGGGCGGCAGCGCTTCGATGGCCGCGGCCACGACCGCGAGCGTCTCGTCGGCGAGCAGACGGGCCTCGGGTTCGTGCTCCCAGTCCGGTGGGAACGACGCCCAGTGGCCGGGCCAGTCGGGGTCGTCGGGGGGCCGGAACCGATCCGGATCGAACGTGGGCTCGGCGCCGTCGGTGGTCGCGTTGACGGCCGACGAGAAGGGGATCGTGCGAGCCTCCGTGACGCCGCGCGTGCGAGCGATGTTCATGAGGATGCGGTACAGCCAGGTCTTCAACGTCGAACGTTGCTCGAACCGGTCGATGCCACGGAGCAGCGCGAGCCAGGTCTCCTGCACGACCTCCTCGGCGTGGGCGTCGGTCGCCACGTACATCCGAGCGACACGTCGGAGCGGTGCGTCGTACCGGTCGAGCATCCAGGCGAAGGCGCGTTCTTCGCCGGTCTGCAGCGCCGCGACGAGCGCGGCGTCGTCGGAGAAGTCCACGGCAGGACACGGTAAACCGCACCGGCCGTCCAGTGCCGTGGACGACCGGGCGCGGCTCAGTAGCTGCGAGGCAGGCCCAGGATGTTCTGCGCGAGGTAGTTGAGCGTCATCTCCTGGGTGACCGGCGCGATGCGTTGCAGGCGTGCTTCGCGCCAGTAGCGCTCGACGTGGTACTCGGATGCGTAGCCCATGCCGCCGAGGGTCTGCATCGCGCGGTCGGCCGCGTAGAACGACGCCTCGGCGGCGAGGTACTTGGCGGTGTTCGCGGCTTCGCCGCACTCGAGTCCGGCGTCGTACCGACGGCCCGCGTGCAGCGCCATCATCCACGCCGCGCGCAGCTGCGCGTGGGCGTGCGCGAGCGGGTGGCTGATCGCCTGGTTGGCGCCGATGGGCCGGTTGAACACGATGCGGTCCTTGGCGTAGTCGACGGCGCGGTCGAGCGCGACCTCGCCGATGCCGCACGCCTCCGACGCCAGCAACACCCGTTCGGGGTTGAGCCCGTGCAACAGCAGCCGGAACCCGTTGCCTTCCTCGCCGAGCAGGCGCCAGCTCTCGACCGGGAGGCCGTCGTAGGCGACTTCGCACGACGCCACCGCGTTGCGCCCGACCTTGGGGATCGCACGGATGTCGACGTAGTCGCGGTCGAGGTCGGCGAGGAACAGCGACAGGCCCTTGAGACCGCTGTCCTTGTCGCCGGTGCGGGCGATCAGCAGGACGACCTCGGACTCGAGCGCCTTGGTGGTCCAGATCTTGCGGCCGTGGATGCGCCAACCGCCGTTGCCGTCGGGTTCGGCGCGGGTGGAGATGCGGCCGGTGTCGGTGCCGGCGTCGGGTTCGGTGACGCCGAAGGCCACGTGGAGCTCACCGGCGGCGGCGCGGGGGAGGAACGTCTCCTTGAGCCGGTCGGTGCCGAACTTCACGACCGGGTTGAGGCCGAAGACGGTGAGGTGCACCGCCGAGCAGCCGTTCATCGCCGCGCCGCTACGGGCGATCTCGTGGAGCATCACCGCGGCGTCGGTGATGCCACGCCCGCCGCCGCCGTACTCCTCGGGGATGGCGAGGCCCAGCCAACCGCCCTCGGCGAGGCGCGCGTAGAAGTCCCACGGGAACTCGTGCTCACGGTCGCAACGCGCCCAGTAGTCGTCGTCGAAGCCGGTGCAGAGGTCGCGGATCGCGTCCGCGATCAGCACCTGGTCGTCATCGAGGAGCTCGTCGGTCGCGGTCACGACGCGCAGTCTGCCATCCGGGTTCCGCTCACGACGACGCGACGTGGAGACCGGGGAGCACTTCGCCCACCAGGCGGTCGAGCAGCGGACGGGGGTGGCTGCGCACCATGGGCGTGAACACCAGGTGGCGAGCGCCGGCGTCGACGAACGCCTGCAGCGTGGCGGTCACCTGCTCGACCGTGCCCGCGGCTGCGACCCGGTCGATCATCGCCGCGAAGTCACCCTTGGTGTACGTGCCGCCCAGGAAGCGGGCGGCATCCTCGCGTGCCCGGTCACCGTCGTCGTCCACGTTCACGAACACGAATGCGAACCACTCGAAACCGGCGAGGTCACGACCGTCGGTCGCCGCGGTCTCGCGGATGGTGGCGACCGAATCGGCGTACCGACGGGGCGAGTAGAGGTACGGCATCCAGCCGTCGCCGAGGCGAGCGGCGCGACGCATCGCCACCGGTCGACGGCCGGCGACGACGATCGGCAGGTCGGATCCCTGCGCCGGCGCAGGGTGGATGCGCACGTCGTCGAACTCCACGAAGCGGCCGTGGTGGGACACCGGTGCGGCCGACCAGAGGCGACGGAGGAGGGGGATCGCCTCGTCGGTGCGTGCACCGCGCTCCGCCACCGGCACGCCGCACGCGGCGAACTCCGACGGGTACTCACCGCCGACGCCCACGCCGAGCGTGACTCGACCACCGGTGGCGCGGTCGAGATCGGCGATCTGCTTGGCGACGACGGCCGGGGGATAGAGCGGGAGGAGCAGGATCGCGGTACCGACGCGCACTCGCTCGGTGCGCGACGCGAGCCATGCGAGCGCGGCCATCGCCTCGGGTGACGGGTTCGGTGATGCGACGTGGCCGCCGACCCAGAGCGACGCGATCGGCAGCGACTCGAGGTAGGCGACGTCGGCGTCGGGGGCGCCGGCCATCACGCCGAAGGACAGCGCATCCGGCGTCGGTACCATTCGGGGGACCCTATCCCCCGCCCGGTCGAGCACTCCGAGGAGCATCCCCATGGCCGACGCAGCTGCACGCGACTACTCGTTGTTCGGTGACGAGCACATCTCGCAGTACGAGGCGACCAACGGCGAGGTCGGCTACCTCTGGAACGGCGCCACCTGCCTGGTGCTGCACACCAAGGGGCGGAAGACCGGCGAACTGCGCAAGTTCCCGCTCATCTACGGGCAGCGCGGCGACGACCTCGTCGTGGTGGCGTCGAAGGGCGGTGCACCCGAGCACCCGGGCTGGTACCTCAACCTGCTCGCGCACCCCGACGACGTCGTGGTCCAGGTCAAGGCCGACGTGATCCCGGTGCGGGCGCGCACCGCGGAGGGTGCCGAGCGCTCCGAGCTGTGGGACCTCATGGTCGAGCAGTGGCCCGACTACGACGGCTACCAGGCCAACACGGATCGCGAGATCCCGGTCGTGGTGCTCGAGCGCCGTTGAGCCGTGGGCGACTACGACGCCCTCGATCGCACACGCCTGCGCGAGCTGTTCGACCTCACGAGCGCGGTCTACGCGTCGCGGGGCGGCGCGTTCGCGACCGATCCGTACCCCGCGTTCCACCGGCTCCGCGAGAGCGGACCGGTGCACGAGGGGATCGTCGGCCCGCTGGTCGGGTTCACCGGCGACGGCTTCTTCCAAGGCCTGCCGTACCCCGATCGTCCGCACTGGTCGGCGTTCGACTGGGCCACGTGCGACGCGGTGTTCCGCGACGGCGAGACGTTCGTGTCGAAGCCGCCGTCGGAGGAGCTCGGACTGCTGAACAGCAGCATCCTGTACCTCGACGGCATCGAGCATCGGCGCTACCGCGCGCTCGTGCAGCCGTCGTTCCTCCCGAAGCGCGCGTCGTGGTGGACCGAACGGTGGGTCGCGGCCGCGGTCGACGCGCTGCTCGACCGCATGACCCCCAACGGTGCGGCCGACCTCAACGTGGAGCTCTTCTCCGCCATCCCCTTGCTCACCATCACCGGGAGCTTCGGCGTGTCGGTGGCCGATGCGCTCGACATCCGCCAGGCGGTCACGTCCGACGGCCTCGGTCTCGAGGCCTTCACCCGGATCCTGCCGCCGATCGTGCGGGCGCGTCGCGAGGAGCCTCGCGACGACCTGATCAGCGTGCTCGTCGCGGCCGAGGTCACCGACGAGGACGGCAGCACCCACCGGCTCACCGACGAAGAGGTGCTGAACTTCGCCTTCATCCTCCTCGCCGCCGGCTCGGGCACCACGTGGAAGCAGATGGGCATCACCATGCTGGCGCTCCTCGGCCACCCCGAGTGGCTCGCGGCGGTGCGCGACGACCGCGCCCAGCTGCGGCCGGTGGTCGAGGAGTCGTTGCGCTGGATGCCGACCGATCCGATGTTCAGCCGGTTCGTGGCGCGCGACACCGAGCTCGCCGGCGTCGACGTGCCGGAAGGCGCGGTCGTGCACATGTGCCTCGCCGCCGCCAACCGCGATCCGGCGCGATGGGAGCGTCCCGACGAGTTCGATCCCGCCCGTCCGGTGCAGCCGCACCTGGGTTTCGGCAACGGCGCCCACATCTGCCTCGGGATGCACGTCGCGCGCGCCGAGATCGTGACCACCATCGGCGCGCTGCTCGACCGCTTCCCGAACCTGCGCCTCGATCCCGACGCACCCGCGCCGCGCATCACCGGCATGTACGAGCGCGGCCCCACGTCGGTCCCGGTCACGTTCTAAGCGGCGCCCTCTTCTTCGAGCTCTTCCACCGGTTCCAGGTCTGCACGCCCGGCTGCATCCGGGCTCTGCCCGTGCCCGCCTGCGGGGACGGAGCGAGCGGGAGCGAGCGACGGGGACACGTCGTCCAGGTCATCCTCGAGGACCTGCTCGGTGCGGGAGGCGCCGTGGAACCACACGAACAGCGTGCCGATCACCAGCAGTCCCATGCCCACGAGCACCGCGTAGCGCATGCCGGTGGTGAACGCCTCGCGTGCCGCGCTGGCCAACGCGTCGCCACCGGGGACGCGCGACGCGATCTGCGCGGCGATGGCCGGTGCTTCGCGGGCCTGACGGGCGACCTCGGTCGGGAGGCCGCCGAGGTGGCCGTCGATCGAGTTGCGGTACCCGATGTTGAACGCGCTGCCGAGCACCGCGACGCCGAAGGCCGCACCCAGCTCGCGCGATGTGTCGTTCACCGCCGACGCCACGCCTTGCTTGGCGCGGGGCAGAGAAGCGACGATCGCGTTGGTCGCCGGCGTCATGGCCAGCGCGGCACCCGCGCCGATCACGATCGTCACCAACATGAAGGGCACGAAGCCGCTGTCGGTCCCGAGGGTGGCGAACAGGCCGAAGCCGATGGCCGACACGCCGAGCCCGATGCCGCCCACGAGCCGGTGCCCGTAGCGCTCGGACATCGTCCCGGCGACCGCGGAGATGGGGAGGATCACGATGCTCATCGGGAGCAGCGCGAGCGCGGCGTCGAGCGTGCTGTACCCGAGCACCAGCTGCAGGAACTGGAGCGACACGAAGAAGAAGCCGAACATGGCGAAGAACTGCAGGAACAACGACGCCGAACCGGTCGCGAACCCGTGGTGCCGGAACAGCCTCGGGTCGAGCAGCGGTTCGTCGGTGCGCAGCTCCACCCACACGAAGGCCACGAGGAACCCGACGCCGCCGATCAGCCCCACCAGGGTGAGCGGGCTGGTCCAGCCGCGCTCGGGGCCCTCGATGATGCCGAGGACGAGCAGGCCGATGCCGATCGCCGACACGATCGCCCCGCGCGGGTCGAGCCCCACCTGCTCCTCGGCCCGCGTGCTGGGCACGACCGCGATCACGCCGAGGCACGAGAGCGCGGCGAGCCCGGCGGTGACGAGGAAGATCGAGCCCCACCAGAACTGCTCGAGCAGCGCGCCCGACGCCAGGATGCCGAGCGTGCCGCCGGCGCCGGCGAAGCCGGCCCAGATGCCGACGGCCTTGGCCCGCTCCTCGGGCGGGAACACGCTGGTGATGGTGGAGAGGGTGCCGGGCATGAGGAGCGCGGCGCCGAGGCCGGTGAGCGCCCGGAGGCCGATCAGGGGCCCCGCGGAGCCGGCGATCGCCGACAGCGCCGACGCGATGCCGAAGATGGCGGTGCCGGCGATG
>DASUAS010000476.1:0-2680 GCA_035763625.1 Acidimicrobiia bacterium | reverse complement strand
CAGCGTCGGGAGCCGGCGCGCGTCGGCGACGGGCACGACGTAGGCCGAGCCGCTGCCCGCGAGCAGCGCGGGCGCGCCGGTGGCGGCCTCCAGCGCGTCGCGGAACTCGACCAGGCGCGGTTGGAGCGCCTCGGCGGCAGGCTCGAGGTCGTTGACCAGCTCGTCGATCACGGGAGCCAGGCGCCGCGGAGCCGGCACGACGCGCTCCGACCGCGGGCCGCCGAGCTTGTCCCACGCCTTGTACACGTCGGGCGTCGACAGCCGGAAGGGCGGGATGGCGACGACGAACGCGAGCCCGGTCGGCACCGCCACCGGGTCGACGATCTCGCCCCGGCCGCGCATCCAGGCTGCGCCGCCCCGCAGGCAGAACGGGACGTCGGATCCCACCTCGGACGCGATCTCGAGCACGCCCGCGTCGTCGACGTCGACGTCGAGGAGGCGGCGCACCGCGAGCAACGCGGCCGCGGCGTCGGCCGAGCCACCCCCGAGCCCCCCGCCGGCGGGGATGTGCTTGCGCAGCACGAGCCGCACGCCGTGGCCCGATCGGCCCGCGCGCACCAGCAACTTCTCGGCCGCGATGAACGCGAGGTTGCGGTGGTCGGACGGCACGTCCTCGCCGACCTCGACCCCCGACACCTCCACCCGCACGCCGCCGGGCGCGGGCACCGCGAACGCCTCGAGCACGTCGTGGGGCTGACCGAGCGACACCACCAGCGACTCGAGGTCGTGGTAGCCGTCGGGCCGCCGGCCGAGCACGCGCAACGACAGGTTGAGCTTCGGGTAGGCGGTGGCGCGAACGCGGGCGAGCCTCACGCGGCGGTCACCGTACCCACCGCATCCCGGCCGTTGTCGGAACTTGCGGGCTCGACGACATGTCTCATGCGGCGGCCGCCGCGCTGCGGGCGACCGCAGCCCAGTCGTCGAGCCCGAGCGCCTCGGCCCGCGCGGTGGGTGCGACCCCGGCCGCCTCGAGCACGTCGGGCGCCGCGTCGCCGAGCACCGGCGCCAGGGAGCGGCGCAGCATCTTGCGCCGCTGGGCGAAGCCGGCCCGCACGAGCGCGAACAGCCCGTCGGCCGACGGCACGGTGACCGGCGGCTCGCCGCGGCGGCGCAGCCGCACCAGCGCGGACTCGACCTTGGGCCGGGGCACGAAGACCGTCGGGGGCACGAGCCCGACCACGTGCGCCTCGGCGAAGTAGGCCACCTTCACCGACACCGCGCCGTACTGCGGGTCGCCGGGGCCGGCGGCCAGCCGCTCCCCCACCTCGCGCTGCACCATCACCAGGATGCGCTCGACCGCGTCGGCCTCCTCGAGCAACCGCACGACCACGGGGACGGCCACGTTGTAGGGCAGGTTCGACACGCAGGCGCGCGGCGACGGTGCCGGGGTGAGGATGGCGGCGAGGTCGACGGTCACCGCGTCACCCCGCTCGATCCGGACCCGGGCCCCGGCGCCGGACGCACCCGACTCGTCGGCGAGCACCGCGTGCAGGACGTCGGCGAGGCGGTCGTCGAGCTCGAGCGCGACGACGTCGTGGCCGGCGTCGAGCAGCGCGAGCGTCAGCGAGCCCAACCCGGGCCCGATCTCGAGCACCGACGCGGCCGTGGGGAGGTCGGCGAGCGCGACCACGCGGCGGGCGGTGTTGGCGTCGGCGAGGAAGTTCTGGCCCAGGCTGCGCTTGGGGTGGAGCCCGTGCGCGTCGAGCAGCGAGCGCACCTTCGCCGGTGTGAGGAGAGCCATGAGAGGTCGAAAGCTACAAGGTCGGCGCGAGCCGTCTCGTACGAATCACATGCTCCACTGCGACCAGTGGAGGACGTTGTTCGCACAGCCCCACGGATCCCATCCGAGCTTGTCGTAGATCCGCTGCCCCACGATGATCTGCTGCTCGCGGGTCGCGAGGCCGGCGTTGGGCGCGAACTCGGTGCCCCCGAAGGCGCGCCACGTGCCCCGGTAGATGCCGAGCCCGCCGTCGTATCCGTCGGGACCGCTGTCGACGGTGTTCCACCGTCCGCCCGACTCGCACTGCGCGAGCTCGTCCCAGCGCGGGTTGGCGTAGGTGCCGTTGCCGATGATCTTGGGCACCGGCTCGACCGTGGGCACCTCCGACACCACCTGGCGGTCGCCCTTGGTGCCGTTCTCGATCCGTTGGCGGTAGGTGACGGTCATCGTGCCGTCCTTGCCGTCCTGCATCACACGCGTCTGGCCGATCGGAAGCGTCGGGTCGTCCTGCTGCACGGTGTCGAACGGGATCGGCCGCGTGACCTGGGAGATGTCGGCACCGACGCGCACGACCTCGACCTGGTCGCCGTCGTGCAGCACGGTGTCGGGAGACGGCGTGGCGTAGTCGTCACCCACGAGCTTGACGTTGTACGACTGGAGGAGCTCGTCGACGGTGCGCGACGGGGAGTCGAACGTGACCTTCTGGTTGTCGATGGTGAGCGAGCCGCTCACGCGCGTGCGGAACACGACCGTCGCGCCGGCGGCGAGACGGCCGGGGTCGTTGCGCACCGCGGTGAGCTTGCCGAGATGCAACTGCTTGGCGAGCTCGTCGGCGCTGGTCTCGACCGTCCGCACGGTGCGGACCTTGCCGTCGACGTCGACGGTGACGGGGAACGCACGGAGCACGTCGACGTGGAGGCCGTCGTGGAGCGCGTTCTTCGCCGGCGGCACCACGACGTC
>DASUAS010000475.1:0-5602 GCA_035763625.1 Acidimicrobiia bacterium | reverse complement strand
GCGTGCACCGCGCCCGCACCCCACCACTAACGCCCGTGGCGTTGGGTGGTCCTCGACACCGCGGAGGCCAAGCAGCGGCTCGCCGACGGCATGGGCGACGCCTGGCGTCGCGACCTCGACGGCGACGGCGTGCCGCCCGCTCGCGTCGACGAGCTGATCGACGCGTCGCACGCCAAGATCACCGGCGCGCCCGCGCTGGTGCTCGGCTGCCTCACCTGGCACGGCCTCGATCGCTACCCCGACGAGACCCGCCAGCGGGCCGAGTTCGGCATGGCGCTGCTCTCGCTCGGTGCCGCGGTCGAGAACCTCATGGTCGCGGCCGCCGACGCCGGGTACGCGTCGTGCTGGGTGGCGGCACCGATCTTCTGCCCCGAGGCTGCACGCGACGCGCTGGGCCTCGACCCGGAGTGGCTGCCGCACGCGATGGTGGTGGTGGGTCGGCCCGACCCCGACTACGTGGGTCGACCCCGGCCTCCGGTGCCGCTCGACGAGCTGCGCACGTTCGCCTGAGTACTACGACCCCTGCCACCGCCCCTGCTGCCTGCTCGCCAGCGACTGCCGCGCGGCCGCCACCACCGACTCGCGCACCATCGGCTCGCACACCTCGGCCGCGAGGACGCGATCCTGCACACGATGCGAGTGCTCGTCGGCCGCGGCCGGAGCGGACGACCCCATCAGGATCGCGACCGCGACCGCGAGCAGCGCCGCGACGACGCGCATGCTCCTCATGTCGTCCGGGACCTGAACCAGTCGACGGTGAGCGCCAGGCCGTCGTCGAGTGCGGTCCACGGCTTCCACCCGAGGTGGATGGCCGCGCGCCCGGGGTCCAACGCCGACCGCGTCAGCTCGCCCGCACGGGCCGGCGCCCGGTTCGGCGGCTCGGGATAGCCCGTGAGACGCGCCAGGGACCCGTAGAGGTCGAGCACGCTCGTCTCGACGCCGGTGCCGATGTTCATCAGCAGTCCGCCGCCCTTCTCGGTGGCGCGGACGAACGCGTCGATGGCGTCGTCGACGAAGAGGTAGTCGCGCGTCTGCGCCCCGTCGCCGTAGACCGTCGGTTGGCGACCGGCGAGCATCCGCCCGGCGAAGATCGCCACCACGCCCGCCTCGCCGTTGGCGTCCTGCCGCGGGCCGTAGACGTTCGCCAGCGCGAGCTCGGTGTACTCGAGCCCACGGACCTCGCGGTAGTAGTGGAGGTAGTCGCCCGCGGCCTTCTTCGAGACGCCGTACGGCGAGAGCGGCCGTTGCGGATGGCTCTCGCGCACGGGCGGCGTCTCGGCGACGCCGTAGAGCGAACCGCCCGATCCCGCGAACACGATCTTGCGGGTGCCGGCGGCCAGCGCGGCCTCGCAGACGTTGAGCGTTCCGATCACGTTGATCTCGGCGTCGAACCACGGCTTGGCGACGGACGCGCGCACGTCGAGCTGCGCCGCCAGGTGGAAGATCACCTCCGGCCGGCGGTGGACGACGAGATCGGCGAGCTGGGGCGATCGGATGTCGAGGCGGTGGAAGCTGAACTTGCGGTTGCGCTGGGCCCGGGCGTCGGCGAGGTTCGCCAGCGCGCCGGTGGAGAGATCGTCGATGACGTCGACGTCGCAGCCCTCGGCGAGGAGCCGGTCGACGAGCGTCGAGCCGATGAACCCGGCTCCGCCCGTGACCATCACGCGCACGGGTTCACTCCGCCGGCGTGGGCTCGGACGCGTCGGGTTCGGGACGACGCACGCGCGCGCCTGACGCGCGGGCACCGGCGTCGAGACTCGCGCCGGCACCGACGACGGTGTGGTCGGATGCGATCGCGCCGATCCCCAGCGTCGCGCCGCGCCCGAGCACGGAGTCGATCACCTCGGCGTCGCGCTCGAGCACCGCGCCGTCGTGCACGACTGCCCGCAGCACGCGCGCGCCGGCGCCGACGGTGGCGCCGGCCCCCACGACCGATCCCGCGACGCGGGCACCGGCCCCCACACGTGCGCCATCTCCGAGCAGCACGGGCGCCTCCAACCGCGCCTCGTCGTCGACGTGCGCGTCGCCCTGCACCCAGATGCCCGGCCCGTTCTCCCGCGCTCCCGGCGCGCGCTCACGCCCGAGCGCGCCGGCCAGCACGTCGGCGTGGGCCTGGAGGTACTTCTCCGGGGTGCCGATGTCGATCCAGTAGGCGTCGCTCGCCATCGCGTACAGGCGGCTCGGATCGTCCAGCATCCGCGGGAACGTCTCGCGCTCGATGGACACGGTGAGCCGTTCGGGGATGCGCTGCAGGACCGACGGTTCGAGCACGTAGGTGCCGGCGTTGATCCAGTTGGTGGGCGCCTTCCCCTTCGGCGGCTTCTCGACGAAGGCGACGACCTCGCCGTCGTCGCGCGTCGGCACCACACCGAAGGCCGACGGGTCGGTGACTCGCGTGAGGCAGATGGTGGCCTCGGCGCCGCGCGCGTCGTGGAAGGCCACCAGCGCGCCGAGGTCGAGCGTGGTGAGCACGTCGCCGTTGCACACGACGAGTCGCTCGTCGAGCCCCTGCGCGGCGAAGCGGATCGCGCCCGCGGTGCCGAGCGGGTGGTCCTCGACCGCGTAGCGCACCACGACGTCGCCGAAGCGGCCCTCGGGGAAGTGGGCCTCGAACGCGTCGGGCAGGTAGCCGAGCGACAGGACCACCTCGTCGATGCCGTAGCTCGCCAACCAGCCGAGCTGGCGCTCCAGGAACGCCTGGTTGGCGATCGGCAGGAGCGGCTTGGGGGTCGCGTAGGTGAGCGGCCGCAAGCGCGTGCCCTCGCCCCCGACGAGGACGACCGCCTTCACGACCGCGCCTTCAACAGCACTTCCTCACGGTGTGGACGTGCTGGTCGCCGCGGGGAGGGTGGTGGTCGCCGCCCCGGGCGCGGTGGTGGTCGTGGTGTCGATGGCACGACACGGCGAGTTCTTGCTCAACACGGCGACGGCGTTGTCGGAGATGTTGGCGAAGGCGGTGCAGGCGTCGGGCGGGAACGGCTGGTCGACGCCCTTGGGCAGGAAGTAGATGCCGAGCGTCTGGCCGTTCACCATCTTGTAGTCGGCCGGGTTGCCGGTGCGCGTCTTGCCATCGATCGCCCAGGTGAGCTGGCCCTGCTTGCCCTTGTACGGACCGAAGGTGCAGGTGTCGCCGTTGGACCACGCCTTCTGGTCGGGCTTCGACTTCGGGCCGACCCACGCGTCGATGGAATCCGACGACACCGACCAGCCGCCGTACTCGGCGAACTTCGCGAGCGTGGCGTTGTTGCCTTCCTCGCTCACGACGAACGGGTGGGTGTGGATCAGGTCGTCGCCGTGGGTGTGGATGCCCACGTTGGCCTGCTGGTTGGGGTTGTCGGCCGGCTTCTCGAACTGCGGTTGCGCGGTCAACCACTCACCGCAGATGTTCACCTGGAACGCGGTGTGCCAGTGGTCGCCGGCCACGTTGGCGGCGGCGTCGGGTGCTCGCGGCGGGCCGCTCCCGGCGCTGTTGCCCCCGCCCCGCACCAGGAACACGGCCACCACGCCGGCGATGATGAGCACCGCGATCGTGATGTTCCATGCGGACGAACCGCTGCGCTTGCGCTTCGGCTTGCGGTACCGGGAGCGCTTGGCGGCGCGCTGGTAGCGGGTCCGGGACTGGGGCATGGCGACTGGCAGGCTACCCGCGGACCCTTGGCGGCTCGGGGCGCGTCCTCAGGGCTCGCGCCACCATGTCGAGCGCGGCGCGCAGGGCCAGGAAGCAGGCGGCGGGCGCGAGGAGGACTCGGCGAGACCCTCGCCAGCGCCGGGCCGCGAACCGGTACGCCGAGCGATGGTGCTCGGCGATCATCCGGTACGGATGCGAGGCCGTGCTCGCCCCCTGCACGTGGGTGGCGCTCCCACCGGGCTCGTACGCGACCCTCCACCCGATGCGGCGGAGACGCCAGCACAGGTCGACGTCCTCCATGTACATGAAGTACCGCTCGTCCCATCCGCCCACCGAGTCGACTGCGCTCCGGCGGAGGAACACCAGCGCGCCCGAGACCCAGTCGACGTCGCGCGGACGGTCCCACGCGGCGTCGAGCTGGCGGTACCGGCGGGTGAACCGGTTGCGCGGGAACACCCGACCGAGCACCGCGTGACCGGCGGCGTCGACGGTCGACACGTGGGAGCGCGCCGAGGGGTACTGCGATCCATCCGGGTTGTGGAGCGCCGGTCCCACCGCGGCGAGGTCGGGCTCGGCGTCGAGGCGAGCGAGGAGCGCGGCGGCGGTGCCGCGCTCGACGACGAGGTCGGGGTTGGCGACCGCCACCACCGGCGCGGACGTGGCGGCGATGCCCCGGTTGGCCGCCGCCGCGTATCCGGTGTTGCCGCCGGGGTCGACCACGGTGACGTCGAGCTCCGCGCCGCGCAGCGCGTCGATCGACCCGTCGGTCGAGCCGTTGTCGACCACCACGACCTCGGGCGTCCCCGCGCTGTCGTCGGCCAGGAGGGAGCGGACGCACTCGGCCAGCAGCGGCCCCGCCTCGAAGTTGACCACCACCACAGACCATCGGGCCACGACGGAACTCACCCGACTCCGGCGCGCCGCGCCGACGCCGGGCTCCGCGCGGTGGCGGCGCTGGGGACGGAGTGAGCGGATGCGAGCGACGGGGACAAGGCGGCTCAATCCACGATTCGGTACTTCACGAGGGTCCAGAGCGCGGTGACGCCGTCGCGCCAGGTGATCTTCTTGCCCTCGTCGAACTCGCGCCCGGTGTAGGAGATCGGTACCTCGTAGATGCGGATCCCGCGCCGCAGGATCTTGGCCGTGATCTCGGGCTCGAACTCGAAGCGCTCGGCCCGCAGCGTGATCCCGTCGAGCAGCGACCGGTCGAACAGCTTGTAGCAGGTCTGCATGTCGGACAGCGTCGTGTTGTACAGCACGTTGGTCACCAGCGACAGGAAGCGGTTGCCGACCCAGTGCAGGAACAGCATGTTGCGACGCTCGCCGGTGAAGCGGGAGCCGTAGACGACCTGCGCCTTGCCGCTCTGGATCGGCGCCAGCAGCTTCGGCCAGTCCTCCGGGTCGTACTCGAGGTCGGCGTCCTGGACGAGCACGAGATCGCCGGTCACGTGGGCGAGCCCGGTGCGGATGGCCGCGCCCTTGCCGCGGTTGACGTCGTGGGTCAGCACCCGCACGGTGCTGTCGCCGAGCTGGCGCAGCACCGCCCGGGTGCCGTCGGTGCTGCCGTCGTCGACGACGACGATCTCGAGGTCGAGGGGGAGCTCCACCTGACGCATGCGCCGGATGATCTCGACGACCGTGTTGCGCTCGTCGAACACCGGGACGATGACGGACAGCTTGCGGAGCTCCTGCGGCTCAGGTGACACCCACCCTCCGGTACCAGTCGTGCGTGCGGGCGAGACCTTCGCGGAGCGCGACGCGGGGATGCCAGTCGAGCACGCGCTCGGCGAGGCCGATGTCGGGCCGGCGTTGACGGGGATCGTCGGCCGGCAGGGGCTCGAACGCGAGGTCGCTCGTGGAACCGGTGACCTCGAGCACGAGCTCGGCGAGCTCGAGCATCGTGAACTCGTCGGGGTTGCCGATGTTCATCGGTCCGACGTGGTCGGAATCGAGCAGCGCGAGCAGGCCGTCGAC
>DASUAS010000474.1:0-2997 GCA_035763625.1 Acidimicrobiia bacterium | reverse complement strand
CGCACCGGGACTGATGTGCTCGGGCTGGAGGATGCCGGGCACCCCCGCGGCGGCGACCACGATCCCGGCCCGGCGGGTGTACTCGGGCCAGTCGGGCACCCCGGTGTGCACCACGGTCACCGCGGCGTTGGCGGTGTCGCGCTTCTGGGAGAGCAGCAGCGCGAGCGGGCGGCCGAGCGTGGTGCCGCGCCCGAGGATGCACACCTCGTGGCCCGCGACCGGGACGTCGTAGAACGCGAGCAGCGCCTCGATGCCGGCCGGCGTCGCGGGGACCGGTCCCGGCATCATGAGCGCGAGCCGCCCCATGTTCACCGGGTGCATGCCGTCGACGTCCTTGTCGGGATCGAGCTCGAGCAGCGCGGCGTCGAAGTCGATCTGCGGCGGGGTGGGGTGCTGGACGAGGAAGCCGTCGACCAGCGGGTCGTCGTTGAACGCTCGCACCGCCGCGATCACGTCGGCCTGGGTCGCGTCCTCGGGGAGGTGCTGGTGCGGCGCCGACCAGCCGAGCTCGCGCGCCTTCTCCATCTTCATGCCGACGTAGCGCGCGCTGGCGCCGTCGTCGCCCACGAGGATCGTGCCGAGGCCGGGCGTGTGGCCGTTCCCGATCAGCTTCTGGCTCCGCGGGATCAGGTCGGCGAACACCGCGTCGGCGACCGGACCTCCCGGCATCATCTTGGCGGTCAATGCAGGCGTCCCTTCAATGCAGGCGTCCCTTCAATGCAGGAAGTGCCTTTCCCCCGTGAACACCATGGCGACGCCGAGCTCGTCGGCGCGCTCGATGTTGGGCTCGTCGCGCATGGACCCACCGGGCTGCACGATCACCGCCACGCCGGCCGCGGCCGCCGCCTCGATGCCGTCGGGGAACGGGTAGAACGCGTCGGACGCGCAGGCGCCGCCCCGGGCGCGACCGTCGGCCTTCTTCGCCGCGATCTCCCCCGACTCGACGCGGTTCTGCTGCCCCGCGCCGATGCCGACGGCCTGGCCGTCCTTCACCAGCACGATGGCGTTCGACTTCACGTGGCCGCAGATGCGCCACGCCAACTCGGCGTCGCGCCACTCGGCGTCGGTGGGCGCCCGCTTGGTGACGACCCGCCAGTCGTCGCGGGTCGCCGCGAAGTGGTGGGCGTCCTGCACCAGGAACCCGCCGCTGATCTGGCGGAAGTCCAGCGTCTGCGGTTCGGGCGGGCCCGCGGTGAGGAGCCGGGTGTTCTTGCGCTTGCCGACCAGGGCGTCGATCGTCCCCGGCGCCCAGCCCGGCGCCATGACGAGATCGGCCTGGGGACCGGCGACCATGCGCTCGGCGGTGGCGGCGTCGACCGGTCGGCTGAGCGCCACGATCCCTCCGAACGCGGACCGCTCGTCGCACTCGAGCGCGCGCTGGTAGGCGGTGGCGAGGTCGTCGGCCAGCGCGACCCCGCACGGGTTGGCGTGCTTGATGATCGCGACCGCCGCCCCAGATGATGTGGCGGTGCCGAGGTCGTGCACGAGCTTCCACGCGGCGTCGGCGTCGTAGAGGTTGAGGTAGCTGAGCGCGAGCCCGGCGTGCTGCTCGACGTCGTCCCACCAGCTCGACGTGCCGCTGATCCGGTAGCGCGCCGCGTGCTGGTGCGGGTTCTCGCCGTAGCGGAGCGCCTCCCCGGTGCGCTCGAGCGCGAGGTCGATGTAGGTGGGGAGGTCGTCCGGCTCGTCGCCGGTGGCCTGGAGCCAGGCGACGATCTGGGCGTCGAACGCGGCGGTGCTCGCGAACGCCGCGACCGCGAACGCGCGGCGCGTGTCCTCACCGACGGTGTTGTCGTTCGCGTCCATCTCCTCGAGCAGCGGCGCGTACTGCGACGCGTCGGTGACGACGGTGACGAACGCGTGGTTCTTCGCCGCCGCCCGCACCATCGCGGGTCCACCGATGTCGATGGTCTCGACGCCCGGGTCCTGCGCGAAGGGGTAGAGGTTCGAGACGACGAGATCGAAGGGTTCGATGCCGTAGGTCGCCATGTCGGCGTCGTGCGTCGCCTTGGTGCGGTCGGCGAGGATCCCGCCGTGGATCTTCGGGTGGAGCGTGACGACGCGGTGGTCGAGGATCGGCGGCACCCCGGTGATGTCGTCGACCGCGGTCACGGGGATGCCGGCGTCGGCGATCGCCTTCGCCGTGCCCCCCGACGACACCAGCGAGACGCCCCGCTCGTGCAGGGCACGGGCGAACTCGACGATTCCGGTCTTGTCGTACACCGAGAGCAGCGCCCGGCTGATCTCGGTTCGCTTCTGGGTTCGGGTCATTGCACCAATCGTCTCTTCAGAGAAGCTGTCGGAGCACTTCGGGATAGATCCTTCGTTCGACTTCCTTGATCCGCTCGTGGAGGGTCTCGACCGTGTCGTCGGGGAGGACGGGGACGGCCTCCTGGGCCAGGATCGGCCCTTCGTCGACCTCGAGCCGGGCGAGGTGCACGGTGCAGCCGGTGACCTTCACCCCCGCCGCGAGTGCCTCGTCGACCGCGTGCCAGCCCTTGAACGCGGGGAGCAGGGCCGGGTGCGTGTTGACGATGCGGTCGGGGAACGCGTCGTGGATCGGCTTCGAGAGGATGGTGCCGAAGCCGGCCATCGCGATCAGGTCGACCTGGTGGCGCTTCAGCGCGTCGAGCACCTCGTGGGTGTACGCGACCCGGTCGAAGTCGGCACCGAAGGTGGTGCGCTCGACCAGTTCGGTGGCGACGCCCGCGTCGTCGGCGATGCCGAGGGCACCGCACGGGCGGTCGGCGACGACGACCGCGATCGGCAGGTCGGCCGCGAGCATCGAGCGCAGGATGGTGCCGCTGCCCGACGCCAGCACCGCGAGACGACCCACCCTCCGAACGTAGCCGAGTCGTCCCGGCCGGATGGGCCCGATGGGGTGGGCCCGAGGATCCTTGCAATGTGAGTCAAGCCGTGGTGGGCTAGGCGCTGACGTGCCCTGGGCAGGGCACCGCGTCTGCGCGAAGGAGCACCGGCCTTGGACATCAACAAGCT
>DASUAS010000473.1:0-4839 GCA_035763625.1 Acidimicrobiia bacterium | reverse complement strand
CGGTGCGCGAGGTCGTGCAGCCGGCGTTCCATCTCGCTGTTGACGAGGGTGTCGGGCACCTCGTCGGGCACGAGCGCGGCGGCGGCCTCGAAGATCTTCTCCCGCATCGCCACCGACGCCTGCACGCGGGCGTACATGTCGAGGCGGGTGCGGATGTCGTCCTGCAGCGCGTCGACGGTCTCGAACTCGCTGACCTCGCTCACCCACTCTTCGGTGAGCTCGGGGAGCACCTTCTTCTTGACGTCCTTGACGAGCACCTGGAACGCGACGTCGTCGCCGGCGCGCTCGCCGAAGCGCTCGGGCAGGGTGTCGTCGAACTTGAGGATGTCACCGGGGCGCTTGCCGTGGAGCTCCTCGTCGAGCCTCGGGACCACGATCCCCGAGCCGACCTCGTAGAGGTAGTCGGTGGCGGAGAGCCCGTCGACCGATTCGTCGTCGACGAAGCCCTTGATGTCGATCTCGGCGAAATCGCCGTCGGTGAGCGGCGCCTCGCTGTCGGCGAGGTCGGCGAAGCGGTCGCGCAACATGTCGACCTGGCGGGCGACGTCTTCCTCGTCGACCTCGGGCTTCTCGATCTCGATGCGGAGCTGGTCGTGCCCGTCGACGGTGAAGACCGGGCGCACCTCGACCACGGCGTCGAACTCCACGTCGCCGGAGTCTTCGCCGGCGGTGATGTCGATGTCGGGCGGCGCGATGACGTCGACGTCCTCGGCGACCACCGCCTCGGCGTAGTACTCGGGCAAGGAGTCGCGCAGCGCCTGGTCGCGCGCCACCTCCGTGCCCAGGCGAGCCTCGAGCAGCCGGCGGGGCGCCTTGCCGGGACGGAAGCCCGGCATCTTCACCTCCTTCGCCAGCTTCCGGAACGCGGCGTCGAGGGCTCGCTCGAAGTCTTCCGCCGGGATCGCGACGTGGAGGCGGACCTTGTTGTCCTCGAGCGGTTCGACCGACGTGGTGAGTGACATGGGGCTGCGCAGTCTATTGGCTGGCCTCCCGGCCTCCGAACGTTCCGCGCGCCCGGCGGCCGGCCCCGGAGGCCGGCCGCCGGGCCCCGAGTGCGATCGGCGGTGCGCGATCAGGCGGTGACCGGCCGGGCCGATCCTGCGCCCTCGCCGGCACGCTTGGGGCTGTACTGGTAGTTGGTGATCAAGCTCACCGCGAGCACGGCGACGCCCATCACCACGTAGAACGCCGCGAGTCCACCTTCGGCGTCGGCGAAGTTCAACGCGAACGGCGCGACGATCAGCAGCGCGGCGGCGAGGTAGTCACCGGCCGAGTGGATGGTGAACGGCAGCACCTTGACGATGCCGAGCGGGTAGCGGGTGAGCGCGCTCACCAGCAGCACCACCGCACCGACGACGACGCCGGTCGCGGTCGCGCCGGCGGAACCGTCCGCCGCGAGCGCGACGACGATGAGCAGGATGCCGACGGCATAGTCGGCGAATGCGTGGAACCACGCGGGAAGCAGCTTCACGAGCGACATGACGTCCTCCTCGAACGAGGCCCCGGCGGGCCGTCCGTGTTCAGGAGTCGTTCGTCGCGCAGGGGGGTGCGGATGGTGGCCCGCGCAGAACCTTCACATGTCACAGGTTGAGCTTGCGGAAGTCCCAGCTCGCGATCTTGGTGGGCGTGACCTTCAGCCACGCGTGGCGGCCGTCGTGGAACATGCCCTCTCCGGCACCGCCCTGGTACTTCGCGTGGAACATCGACTCGGGTTGTGCGAGGGCGCCGACCGCCTCGCCGGTGCGGGGCACCTCGCCGACCGGCTCGACGCGCCCGTGGATCTCGACGCCGCGGAGCTCGTCGTAGGCCTCGCCCGCCTCGACCAGGATCGCGACGCGAGGATCCCGCTCCAGGTCGGTCCAGCGCTGGCTGCGCGTGATCGAGTAGAGCCACACGCATTCGCCGTCCCACACGAACCAGAGCGCGGTCACGTGCGGGCCGTCGTGGCTGACCGTCGCGACGGTGCACGTGCGCTCAGCGCCCAGGTACTCGTCGAGCTCCTCGGACGTCATGGCGATCTTGCGACCGCGTCGCTGCTCCTGCATCTCCATCCGCGCACGGTACTCGGAGCGATCAGGGCGCGGTCGCGGTGCGGTCGTGCCGTAACCTGGCGCACTGACGGGGAGTGGCGCAGTTCGGTAGCGCACCTGCTTTGGGAGCAGGAGGTCGGGGGTTCAAGTCCCCCCTCCCCGACGCCGCCCGCAGGGCGGTGCACTGCACGCGGGCGTAGCTCAATGGCAGAGCCTCAGACTTCCAATCTGATGACGCGGGTTCGATTCCCGTCGCCCGCTCTCCTGGAGGAACATCGGCCATGACCGCTCCGATCACCCCCGTCCCGCTTCCCCCTTCCGAGGCGGAGACCAACCTCGAGGTCCCGGTTCGCGACGAGGTCGTCTCGATGGGGCGGGCCTTCGCGAGCGCCACCCGACCGGACGACGGCATCACACCGGTCCAGCGCGCGGTGCTCAACGCTCTGATCGAGTCGATGACCGGCTACGAGGTCGACGTCGCGCAGCTCGAGCCGCTCGGACCGGCCGAGTTCGCGGAGGAATTGCGTCGGCGCGACCTCGCGTTCCGAACCCGCATGGTCCAGTCGATGCTGCTCGCCGAGATGCTCCTCGTGCCGATACCACCCGAGGTGACGGCGCGGGTGGAGTCGTACGCGCAGTGGCTCGGTGTGGCCGACGACATGATGCGCGTGGTCCGGCGCATCGCCAACGGGTCGCTCGGCCTCGCGTTGATCGACTTCGAGCGCAGCGGGTACTTCCAGGAGCTCCTCGAGCAGCCGCCGGAGCACCTGCACACCGCGACCGCGCTGTCGGACGCGTGGGAAAAGGCCTGCGACGACGACGAGCTGTACGGGCGATGGGCCGCGCTCGAGCACTGCCCCGACGGCTCCCTCGGCCAGGGCGTGTGGCGCTTCTACCGCGCGCGTGGCTTCACCTTCCCCGGCCGCCCCGACAGCGCGCCGCCCAACCTGGCGCAACACGATTGGATCCACGTCCTCGCCGACTACGGCTCGACCGTCGAGTCCGAGATCGAGGTGTTCGGGCTCATCGCTCGGTGCAACGACGACCCCCAGGCGTTCTCACTGCTCGCGATGGTGCTCGGGTTGTTCGAGACCGGGTACTTCTTCGGTGCCGCCAAGGGCTTCTTCGAGTACGACCGCGGCCACCTGTCGTCCGACATCGACCGCATGTCGATCCGCCTCGCCGACGCCATGTACCGCGGCGCGATGCTCGCCTGGCACGTGAACGACACCTACCCCGGCCGGAGCACCGACCTCCTCGCCACCGACTGGTTCGCCCACGCCGACCGACCGATCGACGAGGTGAGATCAGAGCTGGGCCTGCTGCCGCGTTCAGAGCGGGCGATCGCCGCCGGATCGAAGACGCCGTGGGAGCGCGGCGGCATCTCGCCGTTCCAGTACGCGCACGGTCGCGACGTCGCCCACGCCGAGGAGCACGAGTACGACTCTTACGGCGCGGAGCCTGACTGAGGACGGGTCGAGAACCTGCGAGAATGACCACGCAGGCGCCCGTAGCTCAGCGGATCAGAGCATCGGACTTCTAATCCGACGGTCGAAGGTTCGAATCCTTCCGGGCGCGCCGTCCTCCAACTTTCCATTCGCGATTCATTGTGCGGTTGAACACACCAGGCGTCGTCGACCGCGCAATGAATCCGACCGACGCCGATTTCACGACGTGGAGGGTCCGACTGGGCGTGCACGGGTAGAGGGTGGAGGTGCCCGTGACGCTCGACTCCCGAACCGCCCGCTTCGGTCTCGGTGCCATCGCGCTGGCCCGGTGCGGCATCGGCGTGGTCGCCTTGGTCGCACCGGGCGCAGTGCGCCTGTCCCTCGGCGGATCCGAACCCGGCACCCGAACCCGGCTGCTCGCCCGCTTCGCCGGCGGCCGCGACCTCGCGCTCGGCGGCGCAGTCCTCGCTGCGCTCGCGACCGGTGAGAGCGTGGGTGTGACCGCACTGGCCGGCGTGGCGGTCGACGCCAGCGATGCCGTCTCGTCGTTGATCGCCTCTCGTCACTGGCCCGCACGACGCTGGCTCCCGAGCGCGGCGAGCGCGATCGGCAGCGCGGTCGTCGGCGGGGCGCTGGTGGAGCGAGCCCGGCGCGGCTGATCGCCGTAACCTCGGCGTCATGCGTCGTACGCAGTTCACCGACGAACACGACCTGTTCCGCGAGAGCTTCCGCACGTTCGTCGAGCGCGAGATCGTCCCCCACGACCTCGAGTGGAACGAGGCCGGCGTCGTCCCCCGCGAGCTCTTCACCAAGGCGGGGGCGGCGGGCTACATCGGGATGGCCGTCCCCGAGTCGTTCGGCGGAGGGGGCGTCGACGACTTCCGCTACAGCCAGGTGATCGCCGAGGAGCTGCAGTACGCCGGTGTCGCCGCGGCCGGGCTGGGTCTCACGCTGCACACCGACATCTGCCTGCCCTACTTCCTGTCGCTCGCCACCGACGACCAGCGCGCCCGCTGGCTGCCCGGCATCGCGTCCGGCGAGCTCATCACCGCCATCGCGATGACCGAACCCGGCATCGGCTCCGACCTGGCGTCGATGAGCACGTCGGCGATGCGTGATGGCGACCACTTCGTCGTCAACGGCGCCAAGACGTTCATCACCAATGGCATCAACGCCGACCTCGTGATCACCGCGGTGAAGACCGATCCGACGCAGCAGCACGCGGGCATGAGCCTCCTCGTGATCGAGCGGGGCATGGAGGGCTTCGAGCGCGGGCGCAACCTCGACAAGGTCGGTCTGCACGCGCAGGACACCGCGGAGCTGTTCTTCAACGACATGCACGTGCCGGTCACAAATCTGCT
>DASUAS010000472.1:0-4738 GCA_035763625.1 Acidimicrobiia bacterium | reverse complement strand
CAAGCAGGGCACCACCGCGGCCGGGGTGGCCGCCACGACCGCGAAGATGAGGGAGCTGGGCGTGTCGATCCCCGACGGCGCGCTCAAGGACGGTTCCGGGCTCGACCGCGGCAACCGGGTCACGTGCGCCAACCTCGTCGGCGCGCTGACGCTCGCGCAGCGGCCCGAGTTCGCCACCCTCTTCGACGGCCTGCCGGTCGCCGGGCGCAACGGGACGCTCGTCGGCGACTTCGTCGGCACGCCGCTCGAGGGGAACTTCCGGGGCAAGACCGGTTCGCTCGACGGGGTGACCGGCCTCACCGGGGTCTTCGACCTGGGACGACGCATCCAGTTCGCGTTCCTCGACAACGGCCAGTTCGACGAGACCCGGGGCGAGGTCATCCGCGAGGGGATCGGCGACATCATCGGCCGCTATCCCAACGCCCCGCCGGTCGACGCTCTCGTGCCGGCACCGCAGTAGGGTTCGGGTCTCGATGGAACCGACCGCACCGTCGTCTCCGACGCCGTCCGCCGCTGCTCCGCCGCCGTCCGGCGCGCCGCCCTCTCCTTCGCAGTCCGCGCCGCCCTCTCCTTCGCAGTCCGCGAAGCGCACGCCGCCGCTGCCGCAGCTCGTCACCGAGCTGCGCGACCTCGTCGTCCGCTACTTCCGCGAGCAGACGCTGGTGCCGCTGCAGAAGCTCGGTCGCTACGTGGGCTTCGGGGTGCTGGGCTCGCTGCTGCTCGGGTTCGGCGTCGTGTTCCTGGGCATGTCCGGGCTGCGCGCGCTGCAGGAAGAGACCGGCGACACGTTCAGCGGCGACTGGTCCTGGGTGCCGTACCTCATCATGTTCGTGGCCCTGCTCTTCGGCGCCGGGCTCGTGTGGATCGCCCGCACCGCGCGTCGGGCCGAGAAGGAGTACCGCTGATGCCCGGTCCGGAGCAGCCGGTCAGCCGCGCCGACATCGAGGCCAAGCTGGCCGAGATCCGGGGCGTCGCCGACGACACCACCGAGGTCGCGGGGGAGGCGGCCAAGACCGGTCTGGTCGTCGCGGGCGTGGCGGTGGTCGTGGTCGCGTTCCTGCTCGGGCGACGGCGGGGGCGCAAGAAGAGCACCATCGTCGAAGTCCGCCGGGTCTGAGTCGAGCGGGCATCGTGGCAGCGAAGCGCAGCGACGCCCTCATCGCGGTCGGCGCCGCCGCGTCGGCGGCGCGGGTCATCCGCAAGGACTTCACGTCCCGCATCACCGCCCGGATCGGGTCGGCGGCGCTGCGGCGGGGGATGCACAGCGGGAACCGCGCGTGGTTCTACGTGGCCGCGGGCGCGACCGGCCTCCGCCTCGCCCACAAGTACCTCGGCCGCAGGGAAGACATCCTGTCGATCAAGCTGCGACCGGGCGAGTCGATCCAGATTCGCGAGATCGTTCGCACGAAGTAGGCCGGTAGCCTTCCCCGGGTGAAGGTGCTGCTGCGCAATCCCAGGCGGGAGGTCGAGGTCGACGGCCCGATCACCGTCCACGCGCTGCTGCGGCGCTTCGAGCTCAGCCCCGAGTCGGTGCTCGTGATCGTCGGCGACGAGCTGGTGACCCACGACGCCAAGCTCGCCGACGACGTCGCGGTCGAGATCCGTCCGGTCATCAGCGGCGGATCCGGAGCCGCATCGTGAAGTGCCGGGTGTGCAAGGGGCCGGCGGTCATCGACGTCCGCCGCCACAACGCCGCGTTCTGCAAGGAGCACTTCGTCCACCACTGCGACGAGCAGGTCCGCCGGGCGATCCACTCGCACCGCATGCTCGAGCCGGGGGAGCGGGTGCTGGTCGCGGTGTCGGGCGGCAAGGACTCGCTCGCGCTGTGGGACATCCTGGTGCGCCTCGGCTACGAGGCCGACGGCCTGTACCTCGGTCTCGGCATCGGCGACTACTCCGACGAGTCGGGGGTGTACACGCGTGAGTTCGCGGCGCGCCTGGGCCGTCCGCTGATCGAGGTCGACCTCGCCGGCGACCAGGGCTACACGATCCCGGAGGCGGCCGCGGTCACCCGCCGGGCACCGTGTGGCGCCTGCGGGCTGTCCAAGCGCCACCTCTTCAACTCGGTCGCGATCGAGCGCGGCTACGACGTCGTGGCCACGGGCCACAACCTCGACGACGAGGCCGCGGTGCTGCTGGGCAACGTCCTCCGCTGGGACACCGGCTACCTCGGCCGCCAGCACCCGGTGCTCCCGGCGACCCCGGGCTTCGTGCGCAAGGTGAAGCCGCTGGTGCGGCTGGGGGAGCGGGAGACCGCGGCCTACTGCGTGTTGGCGGGGATCGACTACCAGGTCGAGGAGTGCCCGATGGCGGCAGGCAACCGCCACCTCGGGTACAAGGAGGTGCTCAACGCGCTGGAGGACCGCTCACCGGGATCGAAGGCTGCGTTCCTGTTCGGCTTCCTCGAGCGGGGACACGAGCGCTTCGCCGGCGACGCCGAGCTCGAGCGCGAGGAGCTGGGGGAGTGCACGGTGTGCGGCGCACCCACCCCCGGCACGGTGTGCGCGTTCTGCCGCCTGCGAGCGCAGGTCGGCGCCATCGAGGTCGAAGCTCCGACGCTTGCGAAGGGTGTCCGCTGACATGGAGATGCAGCGGAGGCGTGGCCGGAGGCCGGGACGCCGTAGCGGAAGCGACCAGAACTGATGGCGCGCGCCTTCGCCGCGGGCGACCGCGTCCTCCTCGTCGACGCCAAGCGCCGCCGTCACCTGGTGACGCTCGCCGACGGGGGCGAGTTCCACACCCACGCCGGCGTGCTCGCGCACGACGACGTCATCGGCGAGCCCGACGGCGTGACCGTGCGCACGACCCGCAACGCCCGCCTCACCGCGGTGCGACCGACGCTCGCCGAGTACGTGCTCGAGATGCCACGCGGCGCGCAGGTGATCTACCCCAAGGATCTCGGCCCGATCATGATCCTGGCCGACGTGTTCCCGGGTGCCCGGGTGCTCGAGTCGGGCGTGGGCTCGGGGGCGCTCACGCTGGCGTTGCTGCGCGCGGTCGGCGAGCACGGCCGCGTCACCGGCTACGAGATCCGCGACGACTTCGCCCGGCGCGCCCGCACCAACGTCGAGGGGTTCCTCGGCCCGGACGTGCCGCTCGACGTCGAGGTGCGCGACGTCTACGACGGCATCGGCCTCGACGACCTCGACCGGATCCTCCTCGACCTGCCCGAGCCGTGGCGGGTGGTGAAGCACGCCGAGCAGGCCCTCCACCCCGGGGGCATCCTCCTCGCCTACCTCCCGACCATCGGCCAGGTCTCACGCCTGCGCGAGGAGCTCGCCGGTTCGGCGTTCGGGATGATCGAGACGCTCGAGGTGCTGCAGCGAACGTGGCACGTCGACGGCCAGTCGGTGCGCCCCGACCACCGGATGGTGGCGCACACCGGGTTCCTGACCCACGCACGGCTCCTCGCACCCACGGCGTGACTCGGGCGTGAACTTCCTCGACCTCGTCGTCCTCGCGGTCGCGGCGGGGGCCGGCTGGGTCGGGTACCGGATGGGCTTCGTGCGGCGGGCGACGTCATGGGCGTTCCTCGGCGTCGGGATCGTCGTGGGCGTGCTGCTCGTCCCCGACGTCGCCGACGCGTTGCGCGGCTCTCCGCCGCGCACCCGTCTGCTCGCCTCGCTCGCGTTCGTCGTCGTGGTCGCGGCGGTGGCGCAGGCCGTCGGCGCGGCCATCGGCGCGTCGCTGTCGGGCCGCCTCGGCCGCCGCGCCGGCGCCCTCCGCCAAGGCGATCGCGTGGCCGGCGCCGCGCTCGGCGTCGCCGGCGTCCTCGTCCTCATGTGGCTGCTCATCCCCGCGCTGGCGAACTCGCCGGGCTGGACCGCGCGTGCCGTGCGCGACAGCGCGGTGGCGCGCCTCATCGACCGGGTCGCGCCCGCGCCGCCGTCGGAATCGGAGACGCTCGGTCGCCTGGTCGGGGACCAGACCTTCCCCGAGGTCTTCGACACGCTCGCCTCGCCCGACGCCGGCGCTCCGCCGGCCGACGGCATCCCGGCCGAGGCCGCCGCGCGCGTGACCCGCTCGACGCTGCTCGTCGAGGGCCAGGCGTGCGACCGCATCCAGGAGGGCACGGGCTTCGTCGCCGGCCCCAACCTCGTCGTCACCAACGCCCACGTGGTCGCGGGGGAGCGCTCCACGCGCCTGACCACCAGCGACGGCCGCCGCCTCGACGGCACCGTCGTCGCCTTCGACCCGAACCGCGACCTCGCGATCGTGCGCGTCCCCGGCCTCGGGCTCCCGGCGCTCGAGTTGGGGGAGGGTCACATCGACGATCGGGGCGCGCTCTTCGGGCACCCGGGGGGCGGGGCGCTGCGCCAGGCACCGGTGCGCATCGCCGAGGAGATCGTGGCCAAGGGCACCGACATCACCCGGTCGAACCCCACCGAGCGCGACGTGTTCGTGCTCGCCGCGGTCACCGCGCCCGGAGACTCCGGTGGCCCGATCGTCGGCACCGACGGGCGGGTCGTGGGTGTGATGTTCGCCTATGACATCAGCCGTCAGTCGACGGCGTACGCCCTGACGCGCAGCGAGCTCGACGCGGTGCTCGGCCCGGTCCTCGCCAACCGCCCCACTGCGCCGGTGGGCACCGGCGGCTGCCTCGCGGAATGAGCAACGACCCGGGCTCTCGGCCCGGGTCGCTCAGGAGGAACGTTGGTCTGGCGGCACGTTGGCCGGGGGCTCCGCCTCCGGCCAACGCCGGGACGGAGTGAGCGGATGCGAACGACGGCGGAGAGTC
>DASUAS010000471.1:0-2309 GCA_035763625.1 Acidimicrobiia bacterium | reverse complement strand
TGGTCAGGTGCACCAGTTCGTCAACCGCGGCGAGACCGACTCGTGCTTCCTCTCTGTTGTGACGCCGGGCGTGTTCGGACCCGAGTACTTCCTCGAGATCCGCGACGTCCTCGGCGCCGCCGCGGGCGGACCGCCCGACATCGGCGCCCTCCTCGGCGTGATGCAACGCCACGGCCTCACGCCCGCGGCACCGGTGCCCGCGGGCTGATCAGCGCCTGATCACGCCGGTACCCGCTGTTGCGGGCAGCGGGCCAGCACCCGCGCCATGGCGTCGCGCTCGGCGCGCGTCACCGAGAGGTGCCACTTCTCCTTCACCGCGATCTGACGCGCCACGAACCGGCACCGGTACGACCGTTGCGGCGGGAGCCACGTGGCCGCATCGCCGTCGCTCTTCTGCGCGTTCGTGGGACCGTCGACCGCGAGCAGGTTCAGCGGATCGTTGGCGAACGCACGTCGCCTCGTCGAGTCCCACTGCGCCGCGCCCTTCTGCCACGCGTCGGAGAGCGCGACCACGTGGTCGATCTGCACCGCGGCCGCGTCCGTCTTGGCAAACACGAGGCGTCGACCGGTGTAGGGATCGTGCAGCACGCCCGCGATCACCACGCAGTCGTGCGTGCCCGCACGCCACTGCTTCGCGCCCAGGTCGCGGTTGAGGATGTCGTCGCGCGTGTCGCAGCCGTTGCGATCGACGTCGGCCCAGGCGGCGCCGAACTGGTCACGTGCGTATCCGGTCTTCGGGCCGCGCCCCTTCACCGTGAGCGTCGCCAACGCGTGGTCCGCACGTGGTGACGGTGTTCCTCCCGCGCCGAAGACGACCAGGAGCGCGACCAGGACGGCAAGCACCCTCAGGTGAAGTCGGAGCCGCCGTCGACGTTCACGTTGGCGCCGGTCATGTAGCTGTTGCGGCGGGAGCCGACGAACGCGATCACCGCACCGATCTCGGCCGGATCACCAGCGCGTGGCATCTGCGCGGGGTGTCCGAAATCCTCGGCGATCGCACGCATGGCGTCGTAGAGATCGTTCGCGTCGATGCCGCGTTCGGGCGGCAGCGCGTCGAGGTAGTGACGGAGCCCGGGCGAGAGGAACGTCCCGGGTGAGACCGTGTTCACCAGGATCTCCTCGGGTGCGAGCAACGCCGAGAGGTTCTTGCTGACGCTGGTCATCGCGGCCTTCGACGCGGTGTAGGCGATCAGCCCCGTCGTCTGCCGCTTGGTCGAGTGCGCCGACACGAGCACGACCCGACCCCACTCCGCGGCGCGCAGGAGCGGCAGGCACGAGCGCACGCAGCGAACCGCGCTCATCGTCCCCATCTCGAACGTGCCCATCCAGTCGTCGTCGGTGACGGTCTCGATGGTCCCCTGGCCGCCCGATGGTCCCGCCGCGCACACCAGCGAGTTGACGACGCCGTCCCAGCGCTCCCCGATCGTCGCGAACGCAGCCTCGATCGACGCGGCGTCGGTGAGGTCGGTGCGGATCGCGAGCGGATCGGGGCTGCCGAGCTCCCCCAACGACGCGAGCGTCGCGTCGAGTCCCTCCTGCCCGCGGGCGAGGACGGCAACGTTGGCGCCGTCGGCCGCGAAGCACTCCGCGGCCGCCCGTCCCATGCCCATCGTCCCGCCGCCGATCACCACGTTCGCACCTGCAAGCCCGAGATCCACTACGACGGTCCATTCCGCTCCGGCGTCCCGGCCATCCGGCCACGCCTCCGCTGCATGTCGATGACGGGCAACGTAGTGGGGCCCGCTGGACGGTGCCTGCCGTGCGAGCAACACTCGCACCATGCGACGACGCAGCAACGAAGTCGAGATCGAGCGCGACGTGAAGGTGGAGATGCCCGACGGCGTCGTCCTCCTCACCGACGTGTACCACCCGGTCGGCGTCGACGACGCGCCGACGCTCATCGAACGCACGCCCTACGGTCGCCAGGCGATCGCGTCGGCGATGGGGCCCGAGTTCGCGGCGCGCGGCTACCGCTACCTGATCCAGGCGTGCCGCGGCACCGACGGCTCGGGCGGATCGCACAGCTACTTCGCCGAAGCACCCGACGGCCGCGCCACCGCCGACTGGATCGCCGAGCAGATCTGGTTCGACGGCCGCCTCGGCAGCTACGGCGCGAGCTACATGGGGTTCACCCAGTGGGCGCTCGCGTCGACGCGTCCGCCGCATCTGCAGGCGATGGTCGTGGCGCTCTCGACGTCGGTGCGGAAGTTCTCCTGGTACCCGGGTGACTCGTATGCGCTCGAGGTCATCATCCCCTGGGACCTCGGCGCGGTGCACTTCAACCAGCCGACGAGCGGCAACATCGTCGA
>DASUAS010000470.1:0-13365 GCA_035763625.1 Acidimicrobiia bacterium | reverse complement strand
TTTGGTTTCGGGGTGCGCAACCTGATGCCGCAGGAGCCGGGCATCAACTACACGGTCGGGGAAGCGCTCCGCGGCACGGCGCGCAACGCGTGGTACATGCCGCAGTTCCTCGCCGGGACCTACGTCGCTCTCGCACTCAGCGTCGTGGGCTTGTGGCTCCGTCGGCGCGATCGCTCCACGATCGCGCTCCTGCTCGTCGCGGTGGCGTTCCCCTTCGGCTACTTCTGGTTCTGGGGCAACCGTGGATCGAGCGGCTTCGCGCAGTTCGTCGGACCGATCTACTTCATCCCCGTCTACGTGCCGCTCTGCGTGCTGGCGGCGACCGCGCTGATCGCGCTGTGGCGCCACAAGCAGGTCCTGGCGGTGGCTGTCTGCTGTCTCGCGGTGGCGGGTACGGCGCCCTTCCTCGTCGACCGAGTCGGTGCGAACGCTCGTGCCAGCGCGGCGCAGGAGCCGTGGCGAAACGCGACCGACCGACTACCTGGCCGAGTGCTCGTGTTCGTCGAGGGTTCGGGTCCGTACCTGCTCAAGCTGAACCCCTTTTCGTCGAACGACGCGGATCTCGGAGGGCGTGTGCTCTACGCGACCGACCAGGGCGCGGGGAACATCGATCTCATCGCGAGGTATCCGCACCGTCGGCCCTACATCGAGCGAACGAGCAGCCCCGCGTTGAACTACGAGCTGTACCACAGCGACGCGCCCACGCCGAAGGTCACGGTGCAGCCGTTGCACGTGGTGCGCGGCGCCGCCGTCACGCTTCGGGTCCGCGTCCGAGGCGCAGCCGACGCCACGACCGTCGTGCAACTCCGCGTCGGGTCGCAATCGGTCGGTCGTACGTTCGTCGCGCACGGAGCGCTCGTCGCGGAGTGGCGTCTGGTACCTGCCGGGCCCGCGAGCTCCGCGCCGGACAGCACCAGCATCCCGGCCGTCGAGGACGGCCAGATCTCGATCGTGGCCGGATCCGCACCGAGCGAAGCCGACGCACTGAGTGGCGCCTACGCGCAGATCCGATATGCGTACCGAGCGAGTGCATCCGTGGTCGAGATGCTCGGGCCGGGACGGCCCGAGACCATCGTCGGGGGTGCGGTCGCGGTCGGATCGGTCCATCCCGCGGTGCCGACCTTGCGCGTCGAGCCCTCGTAGGTCGGCCGTAGCCTCTCCGCGTGGCTGGCGTCCCGCCCATCGAAGACCGGTTCTGGTTCGACAAGATCGCGGCCCGGCTCGGGCCCATGTACTGGGCTCCCGGCACCTCTCGGGTGATGGCCTTCACCAAGGGGACCGAACAGGAGGTCGACTTCCTGGTCGAGGCGCTGGCGCTGAGCCCACGGATGCGCGTGCTCGACGTCGGGTGCGGCCCCGGCCGCCACGCGCTGGCGCTGGCGCGGCGGGGCTACGACGTGGTCGGCGTCGACCACAGCGCCGAGTTCGTCCGCCTCGCCCGCGACGCGGCCGCGGCCGACGGCCTGACAGTGGCGTTCGAGCAGCTCGACGTGCGCGACCTGGACCGGCCCGGGGAGTTCGACGCCACCATCTGTCTGTGCCAGGGCGGGTTCGGGCTGCTCGGCGGCCGGGACGAGGCCGCCGTGTTCGGCCGCATCGCCGCCACCCTCCGGCCCGGCGGCGCCATCGCGGTCAGCGCGTTCTCGGCCGCATTCGCGGTGCGACACCTGGAGGCGGGGGAGGAGTACGACCCTGCGACCGGCGTGCTCCACGAGGTCGCCAGCGTGCGCGGTGCCGACGGCACCGAGGCCCCCTTCGATCTCTGGACCACCTGCTTCACCGCACGCGAGCTCGAGCTGCTCGCGCGCGGTGCCGGCCTCGACGCGATCGAGGTCCACGGCGTGAGTCCGGGCGCCTACGCACGGCGGGCTCCGACGCTCGACCACCACGAGCTCCTCCTGCTCGCGCGTCAATTTCAAGAATCGGGAAGCGACCTGTAGCCTGTACGTTCGGCCTCAACCCCGGGGCCCGCCACCCGCGCCCGCCGGTCAGCCAGCGACGCGGGAGGTTCGATCCCCAAGGAGCCCGAAGTTGCCGGATCAGGACGTGACGGAGGCGGCCACCGCCACCGTCCCCGAGGAGAGCGTGGAGGCCCCGGCGGCCACCGCGGAAGTCGAAGTCGCGAGCGAGGCGAACGCGCCCGAGAACCCGTCCGACGAGGACGCGACCGACGAGGACGCGGCCGAGGAAGAGGGCCAGAACGAGCTGGTCGTCCTCGACGACCTCGGTGGTCTGTCGTTCGCCGATGCAGTCGACGCGACCATCGTGGAGTTCGACGATGGTGACATCGTCACCGGTCGGGTCGTGAAGATCGACAGCGACGAGGTGCTCCTCGACATCGGCTTCAAGTCGGAGGGTGTCATCCCTTCGCGCGAGCTCTCCATCCGCAACGACGTCGACCCCCACGAGATCGTGTCGCTCGACGACGAGCTCGAGGCCCTCGTCCTCCAGAAAGAAGACAAGGACGGCCGCCTCATCCTCTCCAAGAAGCGCGCCCAGTACGAGCGCGCCTGGGGCACGATCGAGGAGATCAAGGAGAAGGACGGCATCGTCAAGGGCCCGGTGATCGAGGTGGTCAAGGGCGGCCTGATCCTCGACATCGGCCTGCGCGGCTTCCTGCCCGCGTCGCTCGTCGACCTGCGCCGAGTGCGCGACCTCCAGCCCTACGTGGGTCGTGAGATCGAGTGCAAGATCATCGAGCTCGACAAGAACCGCAACAACGTCGTGCTGTCCCGCCGCGCCTACCTGGAAGAGACGCAGCGTGAGCAGCGTGACGAGTTCCTCGCCAACCTCAAGTCGGGTGAGGTCCGCAGCGGTGTGGTGTCGTCGGTCGTGAACTTCGGTGCGTTCGTCGACCTCGGCGGGATGGACGGTCTCGTCCACGTGTCGGAGCTGTCGTGGAAGCACGTCGACCACCCGAGCTCCGTCGTGCAGGTCGGCGACGAGGTCACCGTGCAGGTGCTCGACGTCGACCTCTCCCGGGAGCGCATCTCGCTGTCGCTCAAGGCCACCCAGCAGGACCCGTGGCAGGAGTTCGCCTCCGGTCACCAGGTGGGCGAGCTGGTGTACGGCCGGGTGACCAAGCTGGTGCCGTTCGGCGCGTTCGTGCAAGTGGGTGAAGGCATCGAGGGTCTCGTGCACATCTCCGAGATGGCCGTCCACCACGTCGAGGCACCGGAGCAGGTCGTCACCCCGGGCGAGGAGCTCTGGGTGAAGATCATCGACATCGACCTCGACCGTCGTCGCATCTCGCTGTCGATCAAGCAGGCCGCCGAAGGTGGTGTCGTCGCCGCCGAGTACCAGGAGCACTACGGCGAGCACGCCTACGACGAGCAGGGCAACTACATCGGCCCGGCCTACGAAGAGGAAGCGGTCGACGGCGAAGCCGCGGTCGACGGCGAAGCCGCGGTCGCCGAGGGTGACACGCCTGCGCCCGACGCTGACACGCCCGCGCCCGAGACAGCCGACGAGGCCGGCGCGAGCGGCGACACTCCTCCGGAGTAGCCGGATCCGGGGAAATCCCGGGTCGCTGTGACAACCGACTCAAGGCGGGCCCGGCACGGGCCGACCACCTAGGGACCAGAACGGATCCCGAGGGGAGTCCCGGTGTCGAATCGTCGGACGTTGATGGCTGCCGCGGCCATCGTGCTTGCACTCGTGGCCGGCATCGGCGTGTACATGTACGCGTCGGGTGCGGACAAGCGGGCCCAGGAGAACGCGTCGTTCGTGAGCGCCTACGTCGCGAACGCCGACATCGCCAAGGGCACCACCGGGAACGAGATCGCCCAAGCCGGGCTCGTGACCAGCGAGAAGGTGGCGAAGAGCTCGGTGCCGCCGGGCGCGGTCACCGACCTGAACCAGCTGGCCGACCTGATGACGGCGGGGCCGATCAGCACGAAGCAGTTCATCACGACCGGCTCGTTCGTATCGGCGAAGGACGGCGGCGGCGGCCAGTTCTCGCAGTCGATCGCGGCCAGCGACCTCGTCGCGGTCACGGTGACCGTCGACGCCGACCACGGTGTCGCCAACCAGATCACCCCCGGCGACCACGTGAACATGGCGACCACCACGACCGACGGCAACGGCAACGCGGTGACGTCGTACATGCTCGAGAACGTCAAGGTCCTCGCGGTGGGTTCGAGCACCACGCAGCAGAACCCGGCACCGGCCGCCGACAGCGCCGCGGCCGACGGCAGCGCGCCGCCGGCGGCAGGCAACTCCGGTGTGCTCACCTTCGAGGTCTCGCAGGCCGATGCGCTGCGCATCATCTCGGCGAACAGCGGGGGCAGCAAGCTGTACCTGGTGCTGCTGCCGCCGACGTCGAACCCGGTGGCGTCCTCGAGCGGCACCAAGGCCGCGGCGAGCAAGTAGTGGCGGTGGAGTCCTTCGCCACCGTCGAGGCCCCTGCGGGCGTCTCCGACTTCGACGTCGCGGTCGTCGAGCCCGACGCGGGTGTGCGTTCGCGCCTCGCGGTCGAGCTCTCGGGGGCGGCGCAGTTCGAGACGATGGAGGACCTGGTCCAGCGGCTCGACCCGGCGCGCCCGGTCGTCGCCGTGTTCGGTCCCGGCTTCGCCAGCCCGATCGGGTTCCAGCACGTGCACCGCGTCACGAGCTCGCACGCCATGCTCGGCGTGGTCTTCGCGGTGTACGAGCTCTCGACCGACGTGCTCCAGCAGGCGCTGCGCGCCGGGGCGCGCGACGCCGTCGTCCTCGGTGGTGAGGCCAGCCTCAACCAGTCGGTCGACCGGGTCGGCGAGCTCCTCGCCGGCGCGGTGACGACGCGGGTGCAGGCGCCGGCGGCGCGGACCGGCGAACCCGGCCGTCTCGTCTCGGTGTTCTCCACCAAGGGCGGCGTCGGTAAGACGTGCATCGCCATCAACGTCGCCGCGTCGATGGCGAAGCGCTCCACCGAGCCCGTCATGCTCGTCGACGGTGACCTCCAGTTCGGCGACGTGTCGGTGATGCTCGGCATCAACGCGCAGAACACCGTGCTCGACGCGGCCGCCGCGGTGCAGTACGGCGACCTCGAACTGGCCCAGACCCTCGCCAGCAAGGACGCCGCGACCGGCCTCCTCGTCCTGCCCGCGCCGATCGAGTCGATGCCGACCGACGCGCTGCTCCCCGGCGAGATGGTGAACATCTGTGCCGCGCTGCAGGCGATCGCCGGTCACGTGGTGATCGACCTGCCGTCGGTCTTCAACGACTACGTACTCGCGATCATCGAGGCGTCGGACGACGTGCTCCTGGTCGGCAGCATGGACATCCCGAGCATCAAGAACCTGAAGATCGGGATGCAGCAGCTCGACCTGCAGGCGATCGCGGGACCGAAGCTCAAGCTCGTCCTCAACCACGCCAACGCGAAGGTCAAGCTCGACGTGAAGGAGATCGAGCGGGTCCTGGGGATGAGCGCCAACTTCCCGGTGCCCGACGACCTCGCGATGCCGATCTCGGTGAACGCGGGCCGACCGGTCGTCGTCGACGACCCGAAGTCGCCGGTGTCGCGGGCGCTCGACTGCATCGCCGACTCGCTCCTCGGACCGACCGCCGCGCCCAAGAAGGGCCGACGGGGCAAGTGACAACCACGGAGGACGGTAGGTCATGACCCAGACCCAGCAGCCGGCCACCCGTTGGCAGGAGCAGCGCGCCGCGCAGACCGTGCACCAGCGCGAGCAGCAGCTGGAGGACGTGCGCCAGAAGATGCACCAGTTCGTGATCCACGAGCTGGGTCCGCTGCTCACCGACCAGCGGGTGGCGGAGGCGGAGCTGCGGCGCCAGGTCGACGAGCAGCTGCTCCGGGCGCTGAGCCAGGAGCGCTTCGCGCTGACCGTGGCCGAGCGCCAGGCGCTCGTGCAGTCGGTGACCGACGACGTCTTGGGCTACGGCCCGATCGACCCGCTGCTCCGGGACGACACCATCACAGAAGTCATGGTGAACGGTCCCGACATGGTCTACGTGGAGCGCAGCGGCAAGCTCACGCAGACCGACGTGAAGTTCGTCGACGAGAAGCATGCCCGTCGCATCATCGACAAGATCGTGAGCCAGGTCGGTCGCCGCGTCGACGAGGCGAACCCCATGTGCGACGCCCGTCTGCCGGATGGCTCCCGCGTGAACGTGATCGTGCACCCGCTTGCCATCGGCGGGCCGTTCATGACCATCCGGAAGTTCTCGAAGGATCCGTACACGGTCGACGACCTCATCAGCTTCGGGTCGTTCACGCCGCAGGTCGCGCACTTCATCGACCAGTGCGTGAAGGGCCGGCTCAACATCGTGGTCAGCGGCGGTACCGGCACCGGGAAGACGACGATGCTCAACGTCCTCTCGAGCTTCATCCCGACCGACGAGCGCATCGTCACCGTCGAGGACGCCAAGGAGCTCCAGCTCCACCAGCAGCACGTGCTGCCGATGGAAGCGCGGCCACCCAACATCGAAGGCAAGGGCGAGATCAAGATCCGCGACCTCGTGCGCAACTCGCTGCGCATGCGGCCCGACCGCATCGTCGTCGGCGAGATCCGCGGCGGCGAGGCCCTCGACATGCTCCAGGCCATGAACACCGGTCACGACGGTTCGATCACCACCGTCCACTCCAACTCGCCGCGGGACACGCTCTCCCGCGTCGAGACGCTGACGCTGATGGCGGGCATGGACCTGCCGGTGCGGGTCATCCGGGAGCAGATGGCCTCCGCGCTCGACCTGATCGTGCACCTCACCCGACTCCGTGACGGCACCCGCCGCATCACGCACATCTCCGAGGTGATGGGCATGGAGGGTGACGTCATCGTCCTCCAGGACATCTACACCTTCGACTTCGGCGCCGGCATCGACGAGGAGGGGCGCTTCCGCGGCGGCCTCAAGAGCACCGGCATCCGCCCGTCGTTCTCGGAGAAGCTCAACGACTACGGGATCCAGCTCGAGCCGTCGCTGTTCTCGAACGCGCAGGCCCCCCAGGCCGCGGGGAACGGGGCCCGCCGGTGAGTGCGCACGCGTTCTCCACGATCGTGGTCGCGGCGACCTCGAACAGCCCGGCGAAGCTCGTCTTCGCGCTCCTGATCGCGGCCGGCGTGCTGGGGCTCGGACTCGCCGTCGTGCTCATGTCCGGCGACAAGCGGGGCAAGATCGAACGCCGTCTCGGCGACCTCATGCAGGAGCCGAGCGCGGCCACGGGCGACGACGACGAGGAAGAGGGCCTCGTCCCGAAGGGCGACCAGGCCCTGGCCGAGACCGCGTTGATGCAGCGCATGGTCGGCATCACCGGTCGCCTCGCCGAGCGCGCCGGCCTGCTCTCCCGCACCGAGGACGCGCTCGAGCAGGCCGACCTGCCGCTGCGCCCACCGGAGGCGCTGTTCTTCTACTTCGCCGGCCTGTTCGTGGTCGGGATGCTCGGCCTGCTCGTGCTCCCGATCCCGATGGCGCTGGGGTTGGCGTTGCTCGCCGGCATCGGTCCCGTGATCATGCTCCACCGCCGGCGCGGCAAGCGGCTCCGCGACTTCCAGATGCAGCTCCCGGGCACGCTCAACCTGCTGTCGGGCTCGATGCGGGCCGGCTTCTCGTTCGCCCAGGGCCTCGAGTCGGTGGCGAACGAAGCCACCCAGCCCACGCGACGCGAGCTGCAGCGGGTCTTCACCGAGTCGCGTCTCGGCCGTCCGATCGAGGACGCGCTCGAGGACTCCGCGCAGCGCATGACCAGCGTCGACCTCATGTGGGCGGTCATGGCCATCCGCATCCAGCGCGAGGTCGGCGGCAACCTGGCCGAGCTGCTCGACACCGTGGCCGACACGATGACCCAGCGGGAGCGGTTGCGCCTCGAGATCAGGGCGCTGACGGCGGAAGGACGCTTCTCCGGGTGGATCCTCGGGTTGTTCCCGGTCGCGTTCGCGGGTGTCCTGTACCTGGTCCAGCCCGACTACATGAGCGTGCTGTTCTCGGAGACGTTCGGGATCATCGCGATCATCGTGTGCGCCATCATGACGTTCGTCGGGTTCATCTGGCTGCGCAAGATCCTCCAGATCGAGGTGTGACGTGACGCCGCTGATGATCGCCCTGGTGCTCGCGGCCGCGGTCGGCGCGCTGGTCTACGTGCTGGCGTCGAGCTCGATCGAGAAGGCCGACGTGCGCGAGTCGCTGCGGCGGCTCGAGGGCTACCAGATCCAGGACGTGCGCGATCAGGAGATGCTGGCGCCCATGAGCGAGCGCGTCGTCGCGCCCCTGCTCGAGGGGCTCACCGGCGTCGCCACCCGCTTCACGCCGAAGGGCTACGGCGAGAAGGTCGCGCAGAAGCTGGTGCACGCGGGCAACCCGCCCGGTCTCAACGTCGACAAGGTCCTGGTGCTGAAGCTGGTCGGGCTGGTGTCGGTCATCTTCTGGCTGCCGGTCATGTTGATGATCAACTTCCAGGGTCCGATGCTCCTCGTCGGTGTGCTCGTGCTCTGGGGCGTCTCCTTCATGTACCCCGACGTGCTCCTCAACCGGAAGATCGAGGATCGTCAGAAGGAGATCTCGCGCAAGCTGCCCGACATCCTCGACCTGCTCGTGATCTCGGTCGAAGCCGGTCTCGGCTTCGAGCAGGCGCTCGACCGCACCTGCACCGCGGTGCCGGGCGCGCTGTCCGACGAGTTCCGGCGCATGCTGCACGAGATCCGCATCGGTTCGACCCGGGCCGACGCGCTGCGGGCGATGGCCGACCGCAGCGATGTCCCCGAGCTCCGCGGCTTCATCCTCGCGATGCTGCAGGCCGACACCTTCGGTGTGTCGATCTCGCGGCTGCTCCGCTCGCAAGCCGACGAGATGCGCATCAAGCGGCGCCTCATGGCGCAGGAGAAGGCGCAGAAGGCGCCGGTGAAGATGCTCTTCCCGCTGGTGTTCTGCATCTTCCCGTCGATCTTCGTGGTCATCCTCGGCCCCGCCATGATCAACATCTCGCGCGTGCTCTGAGATGACGGCGACCCCGACGCTCGAACGCACAGCCGACCTGATGGCACCGACCCCGTCGGTGCCGATCGACGCGCCGCGGCGAGCTCGAGGCACCGGTCTCGGGTGGATCTTCACCGCGTTCTTCGGCGTGTTCGGCTGGGCGATCGGGCTCGCCAAGCTCAGCGACAACTCGTTCTTCTGGCACCTGCGCACCGGCGAGTACATCCTCGACCACGGCATCCCGCACCACGACGTGTTCTCGTACACCGCGCCGGGCACGAAGTGGATCGCGCAGTCGTGGCTCGCGGAGGCGACGTACGCGCTGCTGTACCGCAGCATGGGCGGATTCGGGGTTCGTCTGCTCGTCGGAGCCGTCGGCGCCGGCATCGGTATCCTCACCTACCGCCTCGCGCTGCGCCTCGTGCGCGACCGCCTGGTCGCCTGTGGCCTCACCGCGGCCGCGCTCGCAGGCATCTACACGGTCTGGTCGGAGCGCCCGCTGCTGATCGGCGTGCTGTTCCTGCTCGTGCTGCTCTGGACGGTGGAGGTGCCCGACAGCTTCGTGGGTCGCCATCCGCTCGTCGTGATCCCGGTGCTCATGTGGTTGTGGGCCAACACCCACGGCACTTACGAGCTCGGCTTCGCGTACCTCGGCCTGCACCTCCTCGGTCGCTGGCTCGACGGCGCGCCGCCCTGGAAGGGACGGGAACGGGGCCTGCTCGTGGGTTCGGTCATCGCGGGCGCGGTCGTGTTCATCAATCCGTACGGCGTCGCGCTGGTCACGTTTCCGATCGATCTCCTCTCGCGCGGCGACATCCTGTCGCACATCGTCGAGTGGAAGTCGCCCGACTTCCGCCAGGCGTGGGGTGTCGCGCTCGGGATCTGGATCGTGGTGTTCGTCGTGGCGCTGGCCCGCGGTCGCCACCGGGTGACGCGACGCGACCTGCTGGTCGCGGTGCCGATGCTCCTGCTGGCACTGTGGGCCGTCCGCAACGTCGCCATCGCGCCGCTCATCGGACTCCCCGTCGTCGCGCGGGCCTTCGCCCGCGACGAGGAGAAGCCTTCGGAGCTGCGGGGGACGATGGTCGCCACCGCCATCACCGTGCTGGTGCTCGCGGCCGCGCTGATGGGCTACCAGGCGAGCACCGAGAAGAACTTCGACTTCGCCACCTATCCGGTCGGCTCCATGCGCTACCTCGAGCACCACGACCTGATGGGCAAGCGACTGCTGACCACCGACGCCGCCGCCGGCTACGTGATCCTCGAGGACTGGCCGCAGCAGAAGGTCTTCATCGACGACCGCTACGACATGTACCCGACGTCGGTCATCTACGACTACTTCACGCTCACCGCGGGCAAGCCGGGCTCGTTGAAGGTGCTCGACAAGTACGACGTCGACGTGATCGTGTGGGGCCAGGACTCGTCGCTCGGCGCTCTGCTCGACGGATCGAGCGAGTGGCAGCGCGTCCACCGCGACGGCGGCGACGCGGTCTGGGTGCGGAGCTCGTAGCGCGCCGGCGAAATCCTGCTTGCGGCATCCGGTGGCTCCGTAGCATGACCGGATGGCCCGGTCGTACGACGGCATCAGCCCCGACCTGCAGCGGTTCCTCGAGCGGCAGCCGATGTTCTTCGTGGCCACCGCGCCGCTCGCCGCCGATGGTCATGTCAACCTGTCGCCCAAGGGCCTCGACGGCACGTTCGCGGTGCTGGATCCGCACCGCGTCGCATATCTCGACTTGACCGGCAGCGGCATCGAGACCGTCGCCCACGTGCGCGAGAACGCGCGGATCACCCTGATGTTCTGTGCGTTCGACGGACCGGCACGGGTGGTGCGGCTCTCCGGACGCGGCGAGGTCGTCACGTGTGACGAGCCGACGTTCGCCGAGTTGTCGTCATGCTTCACCGCACTCCCCGGCGCGCGTGCCGTCGTGACCGTCACCCTCGACCGTGTCTCCGACTCGTGCGGGTACGGCGTGCCACGCATGGCCCTGATCGAGCAGCGCGAACGACTCTTGACGTCGGCCGAGTCACGCGGGAACGAGGGCTTGGCCGAGTACCGGGCGGAGCGCAACGCGACCAGCATCGACGGGCTGCCCGGCTTCTGAAGCTCCCTGCGCCGCCGTAGCATCGGTCGGGGTCCGAGACGGACGTGAGGAGAGCGATGCACCTCGACTACCACCTTTGGCGCTTCGACTGGGCCGGCGGCTCCTCCGAGATCGGCAACGGCGTGTCCGACCTCGCCCAGCGGGCGGAAGCGCTCGGTGTGCGCACGCTGTCGGTCATGGACCACTGGTTCCAGATGGAGGCGGCCGCGCCGCCGCAGGATCCGATGCTCGAGGGGTACAGCGCGCTCGCGTTCATCGCCGGGCGCACCTCGACCTTGCGTCTGCGCACCCTCGTCACCGGGGTGACCTACCGCCATCCCGGGCTGCTGGCGAAGACGGTCACCACCCTCGACGTGGTGTCGGCAGGTCGCGCCGAGCTCGGGATCGGCGCGGCGTGGTACGAGCGTGAGCACCGCGGCCTCGGCGTGCCGTTCCCGCCGGTGGCGGAACGCTTCGAGATGCTCGAGGAGACGTTGCAGGTCTGCCTCCAGATGTGGAGTGACGACGACGGGCCCTACCACGGCCGCCATTACCAGCTCGAGGAGACCCTGTGCCGGCCGGCGCCGGTCAGCGCGCCCCGCCCGCGGATCATGATCGGCGGCTCGGGGGAGCGGAAGACGCTGCGGCTGGTCGCGCAGTACGCCGACGCCTGCAACATCTTCGGCGGACCGAAGGAGGTGGCGCAGAAGCTCGACGTGCTCCGTCGCCACTGCGACGCAGTCGGGCGCGACCCGAACGAGATCGAGGTGACGGTGATGTTCCGCGACTTCCCACCGGGGACGACGGCCGACGACCTGCTGCGCAGTGCCGAGGAGTTCGCCGCCATCGGTGCGTCGACGCTCGTCACCGGCGCGGTGGGCGACGACCCCGCAGGGTGGCTCGAATCGACGTTCGCACCGGCGATCGACCGGATCCACGAGCTCGAACCGGCGAGCCTCTGACCCCGGCGAGGGACGCGAAAGAGGGGCCGCACGCCCTTGTGCGACCCCTCGTCGTGCGGACCCCTCGTCCGACGTCCCCGAAGGGACGTGTGGTGCTAGGAGCCAGCGCTGCTGATCTGGCTGCCCTCGGTGTTGAACTTGTTGTTCATGGTCCTGCTGAGGAACGTCACTGCAGCGAGCACGGCCAGACAGATGAGGGCGACGAGGAGGATGTACTCCACCATCGACGCGCCTCGCTCCGTGGCCGTGAACCGAGCCTGGAGCCATGTTCGCCACACGAACAGGTTCATGGTCTCGCCCCTTCTGGTCAGCTTCGTGGTGCGCCGCCACGCACCGTGGACTCGCCCCAAGAAAAGTGTCGGCGGGACCGTTCCGGGACCTGGATCCCAGAACAGCCCCGCCGACGGTGTCTTCTCCGAAGAGAGGAAGGTCAGGAGCCGGAGCTGCTGAGCTTGCTCCCGGCGTCGTTGAACTTGCCGTTGACCTGGTCCTTCAGGAACACGACGGCCGCGATGACGGCCAGCGCGATGAGAGCGACGAGGAGGATGTACTCCACCATCGAGGCACCCTTCTCGTCCTTGGAGAACTTCGCCTGGAGCCAGGTACGGGTGACGAACAGGTTCATTGAATTGCCCCTTCTGAGGTTTCCCCGAGCCGCACGCCCGGCGAGGATGAACTCCACCGACTGCCTCGGTGCAGGTGTCGCAATCGGAAACGTTCCGGCCCGTCTCGATCAGACGGGCCGGAACGCAACCGACATTCGTGATGAATCGGGTCAGCTCCCCGAGCTCGACAGCTTGCTGCCGGCGTCGTTGAACTTGCCGTTCACCTGGTCCTTGAGGAACACGACCGCCGCGATGACCGCGAGGGCGATGAGGGCGACGAGGAGGATGTACTCCACCATCGACGCGCCCTTCTCGTCCTTCACGAACTTCGCCTCGAGCCACGTCCGCAACACGAAGAGGTTCATTGAGTGCTTCCTTCGGTGTCGCCCCACGCGGGGGCCCGGACGGTCTGTCCGTGGCATCACCTTCGGCACTCTCTGTGAAGGGCTTGAGCACTCTGAGCGCGATTTGGCCTTGTAGCATCCGTCACGATGCGGCGGCTGGTGGGGCTCACGGGGGGCATCGGCGCGGGCAAGTCGACCGTCGCCGAGCTGCTGCGGGCCAAGGGCGCGATCGTGGTCGACGCCGACGAGGTCGCCCGGCTGGTGGTCGAGCCGGGTCAACCCGCGCTGGCCGCACTGGTGGAGCGCTTCGGGACCGGGATCCTCGACGCTGATGGACGCCTCGATCGGCCCGCGCTCGCGGCGATCGCGTTCGCCGACGACGACGGGCGCAAGGCGCTGGGCGAGATCACCTGGCCCGCGATCGGTGAGGAGTTCGAGCGCCAGATCCGGGAGGCGCCCGACG
>DASUAS010000469.1:0-5353 GCA_035763625.1 Acidimicrobiia bacterium | reverse complement strand
GCAGCGACGAGCGCGCCAGGCCGCCCCGCAACACGACCGTCGCGTCACCGAGCTGGGTTGCCACGTCCGCGGTCACCCGCGCGTTTGCGGTCGCGGTCGTGGCCAGGACGGGAGTGCCCGGAGCGCTGGTGAGCAGCCGCGAGAGTCGCTGGTAGTCGGGCCGGAAGTCGAAGCCCCAGTCCGAGATGCAGTGCGCTTCGTCGATGACGATCAGACCCGCGCCCGCCACCAGCGTGCCGACCGTGCGCGCGAACCCCGGGTTGGCGAGACGTTCGGGCGAGACGAGGAGCACGTCGACGGTGCCCGCATCGATGTCGGCCAGGATGCCGTCCCAGTCGTCGACGTTGGTCGAGTTGATCGTGACCGCCCGCAACCCGGCCCGCTCCGCCGCGGTGAGCTGATCGCGCATGAGCGCGAGCAGCGGCGACACCACCAACGTCGGGCCGCCGCCCAGGGCGCGGATCGCCGACGTCGCGGCCCAGTACACCGCCGACTTCCCCCACCCGGTCGCCTGCACCACCAGCACGCGGGCCTGGTCGGCGACCAGGGCGTCGACCGCCCGGGCCTGGTCCGGGTGCGCGCGGGCTTCGTCGCCCGCCATCGCGCGCAGCACGGAGGCGAGGTGCTCGTCGCCGACCCGCGCGAGGTGGGCGCGCTCGAGTGCGGCCCATGCGGGGCTGCGCGTCGCGTTCGCTCGATCGCTGGTTGCGGAGACGCCGCTCAACCGTCGCAGTAGTAGCAGTGGCCCATGGCGGGCAGCACGATGTTGCACGTCGGGCACGTCTTCTTGGGCGCGTCTTCCCTCGCCTGCTTGGCCGCCTTGCGCCGCCGAGCCGTCACCTGGGGTGTGAGCTGCGCCCGGCCGCCGTCGGCCGGCATCACGGCACCGAAGTGCTGGTAGCACCGCAGACGTTCCTCGGCGGCCTGCTGGTCGAGGTCGGCGGGTGGGTCACCGCCGCAGATCCCGGCCAGCGCGCTCCCGTAGCCGTCACCGATGGTGCCGTCCTTCTGCACGCACAGCGCCGAGAGCAGCGGCTCGTCCCGACGGTGGCAGTCCGCGCTGACGCGTCCGAGCACGTCGTCGATCCAGTGGTGCGTCTGCTTGCGGGTCCTGACCCCGGCGCCCAGCTGCACGGCTTCGGCGAGCTCGCTGTACGTGACGACGTCGCCGTAGGCGCGTGCGACCCGCTCCAGCTCGGGTCGGGCGGCCCGCGCCCACTGCTCCTTCGCCTGCTCGATCTCGATCGGGCTGGAGTCGATCTCCCGATACGTGGTGGGCAGCGTGGTCATCTCACCTGTCTACACCGCCCGTGGGTGCGCGGGGTTTGCCGGCTGCGTCGCCCGCCCGGTCACTTCACCACGTCTCAACCCGTTTGTGCTCCCTCACGCAGTCGTGGTTCGTCAGCAGACGAGCCGGTCGAGACCGACGGGAAGCCCGTGTACGAGACCCGGCGCCTCGCCTGCGACTGCATCGCGATGCGGTGCCTGCGACCACGCGATCCCGATGTCGGGCACGGACGCCCGTGATCCCGGATCGCCGCACGCGAGCGTCCGCATGATCGATCGCGTGGAATACGGCTGCCCCTCGCGCAGTTGTCCACAGGCTCACGACCATTCGACGTCGTGGAGAGTCCGGAGACCTCAGTGGACATGAGACAGGTCGAGATCACGGGCATCGCCCTCGAAGCGACGACCGGCGCACCCCTCGTGGTGCTGCAGGAGACCGATGCGCCGCACCGGACCCTGCCGATCTTCATCGGCGGCACCGAGGCGGCCGCGATCGGGCTGGCGCTCGCCGGCGAGACGCCGGATCGGCCCCTGACCTACGACGTCATGGCCGAGCTCGTCGAGCTCCTCCACGCCCGCGTCGACCGGGTCGACGTCACCGAGCTGCGCGACGGCGCGTTCCTGGCCGAGATGACCGTCTCGGGCCCCGGCGGCGACCAGCGCCTCGACACCCGACCGTCGGACGCCATCGCGCTGGCGCTGCGCCTCGACGCGCCGCTGTACGTCAGCGACGAGGTGCTGGAGGCGGCCGGCTCCGTGTTCGAGCTCTCGGCTGACGACGCGACCTCCGGCGACACCGAGCTGCTCGACGACGACGCCATCGACGCCGCGGTCGCCGCGTTCCGCGCCGAGCTCGACGACGTGGATCCTGCGTCGTTCGACGTGGATCCCCTCGTCGACGACACCGACGACCCCGGAGACCTCGAGAGCTGGGGCGACTGAGCGGCAGGTCGCGCGCCGGCACACCTCGGGCGATGAGTGTCACACCGCCGCGCCATGCTCGGTCGCATGGACTTCTCGCGTGATGCCTCATCGGCCGGAGCGACGATCCACCACCTCCGCGCCATCGAATCCGGATTCCTCCGCACCGACCACCACGCCGACGACGAGCTCGCCTCGCCGCTCGCCGGCGACGACTTCACCCGCTGCCAGCTCGACCTCTTCGAACAGTTGATCGAGGCCGTGGGCGACGCCGACGCGCTGTGGCGCCTCGACGTGAAGCCGCTGCCCGACGAGCCCTTCGAGTGGACCGCGGTGCAACCCGAAGACCGCGAGTACGTCGCCGAGGTCCTCGCCCTCAGCGACCACTGCTGCGACGAGGCGTTCGACTTCGAGTTCCGCACCGCCGCTCGTCGGATCCTCGCCCGGGTCGCGCGCAACGACCCGCGTCCGCTCCGCCGCCATCAGCATGTGGCACGCTGCGCGGCCTCGCTCGTGTTCCTGGTCGGGTCGGCCAACGGCGACTTCGGGCGCGGCGGTCGGTTGCCGTCGTCGCTGCTCTGGCGGTGGTTCGGCGTCGGCGACTGCGCCGGGCGCGCGCACACGTTGCGTCGCGCCGCGGGGCTCGAGCCCGACGATGGCCGCCGCTGGTGGGACGACCCGATGGTCCTCGGCGATCCCGGGCTGCTGCACTCGTGGATGCGCGGCCGGCTCGTCGACCAGCGCGATCGCCTGCTCGACGTGGCCGAACGTCGCCGCACGTGGTCGGTGATCGGCGACGATGGCCGCAGTGCGCGCGTGCAGGTGCGGGCGCGGCCCACGAAGGTCGTCCACTCCACGAAGGCCGTGCTGCGCGACAGCGGGCGCGCCATCGTGCTGGTCGGCTTCGGTGAGCAGCTTGAGGACGCCGAGTTCATGTCACTGACCATCCCCGATGCCCACGACCTGGTGCACCAGGTGCAGATCGCGCTCGACACCGCGCTGCCTCGCCTCGAGGTGTGGTGACGCCCGTTCCGAGGTCAAACGGTGGTAGCGGCAAGCGGCGATTCGGTATCGCCGAGAGTGGCGAAACGGTGGTGCCAGGCTCCGGCGCCGCTCGGCCACGCGTCAAACGATCAGTGTCGTTGTCGTCGAGCCGCTGCGACCGGCGCAGCCGTCACCGGAACGTTCGCTGACCTACGCCCTCGTACACCGCCGATAGCCGGACCTTCCGACGGAACGCGTGCAGCTGCACGAACGGCTCGAGGAGTTGGTGGGTGTGAGGGGAGCCGACATCCTGCTCGACCGTCCCCCCGGCGGGTGGAGCGATCTGGTCACGAACGAGTCGCTCGATCAGCGCTTCGCCGTGTCGGAAGCGCGCGTCGACCGCAAGCTCGACGCACTCGATCACAAGATCGACGCGCTCGAAGCCCGGATCGAGCGCAAGTTCGACGCGCTCACGGCCAACATGGAGCTGCGGTTCGCGGGGATCGACGCCAGGTTCGGCGACGTAGAACATCGCTTCGACCGGTTCGAGCACGAGCTGCTGGCTTCGGTCGACCGTCGGCTGCGCGCCCAGGCGTGGATGACGATCTCGACCATCGTCGCCGTCGGTGGTGTGCTCGTCGCTGCGATCCGTCTCTGACGCCCGGCGCTGGCACCCTGTGAGGGCCGATCTCGTCGAGCTCCTCGATCGCATCGATCTGGTCGAAACGGCCACGATGCCGAGCGTTCAGGACCGATCGCGGTCACGGCGCTTCGGCCTCGCCGAGGCCAGCTCCGCTTCGGCCGTGAGCGCGTCGGCGAACTGCGTCGTCACCTCGGCGAGCAGACGCGCCTTGCGGAGGCTGTTGCGACGGTCCGCGGCGGTGTGGAGCGGGAAGTCGAACGTCACGCGCCGTGCGCAGTCGGCGAGCGTGAGGCTGGCCTCGCGGGACCACCAGAGCTCCTCGTCGAGGTCTTTGGCAGCTGCTCGATGATGGCGAGGACGTAGGGGCCGGCGTGGTGGCCTTGCAGGTTGAGGAACCGGCGGGAGTAGTAGCGGTACATGAAGGTGCTCCTGAGGTCGTCAGCGTTGGCTTGGCATCGCGTCTCCTTTCGTGAGCAGCGGCGCTGCGATGGGCGGATCGATCACGGTACGTGCATCGGCACCATTCCCGCTCCCGCCTCCATGAAGCGGCAGGTACCGTCAGATCTGTGAACTGCCCCGGTCGACTCGTGTACCACGCCGACGGTGGCGCGCTGATCGGCTGCTCCGAGGGCGCGCAGTGCCCGGGTCCCACCGCCGAGCACCTCGCCCCGCCGGTCACCTGCATGGTGTGGGCGAGTGGCTGCGAGCAGTGCGGGATCGACGGCCCTCCGCCGCACTGGAGCTGACGCCGACCGGCTCTGACTCGCACGGGCACGGCCTGCGCTCGCTCCTACTGGTGGATGACGATGTTGAGGCCGTCGTCGGGGTGGTAGGTCCACGACGCCTTGAACTTGCGCCAGTGGTCGCGCTGCATGCCGTCGAGCGCGCGGGTGTTGTCGATCTCGGTGACGACGAAGCTCGGCGCCCGCAACGCGAGGAGCACACAGGCGATGTCCTCGATGTCGTCACCGACGCCGCTGTCCTCCTCACCCGCGGTGTCGAACGAGATGGTCCTTCCGCGGTCGGCGAGGTTGGCCTTCACGTGGCACTTCTTGGCGGCGTTGCGCACCGACACCTCGGCGGCGAACGCCGGGGCAGTGGTGAACAGCGTTGCGCACACGACGACGGCGGCGACGAGGAGACGACCGAGTCGTCTGGTGACGGAATGCATGACCGCGCACCGTACGAACCCCCTGGGACAGGTCGACCGCCGCCTGCGCGCGCAGGCGTGGGATGACGATCTCGACCATCGTCGCGGTCGGTGGTGTGCTCGTCGCCGCCATCCGCCTCTGAACCGCTGATCAGCCCACGGCAGACCCCCGTGGGTCACCGCCACGAGGTGTCGGCGCGGCTCGAGGGGTGCGCCAGGACCGAGCGTCGCTGCAGAAAGCTGACCGCGACACGAGTTCACTACGGAAGGTTGATCACTGCAGAGCACCTTCCGCAGGAACTTGATCGGTTGTAGTCTTACACATCAAAAACTTGATCGCAATCCCGATGTTGTGATCAAGTTCCTGA
>DASUAS010000468.1:0-5768 GCA_035763625.1 Acidimicrobiia bacterium | reverse complement strand
CGCACGCGTGCGGTCGGTCAAAGCGGCGCGCGCCGCCGCGTCGTCGAGCGTCGCCGTGTCGGGGTCGACATCGGCGAACACCGGTACCGCACCGGTCGCGCAGACGGCAGCGGCCGTGGGCACCGCAGTGAACGCGGGGATGATCACCTCGTCGCCGGGGCCGATCCCGAGCGCGAGGAGCGAGAGGCGCAGCGCGTCGGTGCCCGACGAGACCCCGACCGCATGCCGTCGACCGGTGGCGGCGGCGAGCTCTTCTTCGAACCCCGCCAGCTCGGGGCCGAACAGGTACACCCCTGAGCGGACGACGCGCGCGATCGCGTCGCTCAGCTCGGGTTCGAGCGCCGCCGCCCGGCGGGCGAGGTCGACGACGGGGAGGCGGAACGCAGCGGGATCGTCGGGCGTCACAGGTACCACGCCGCGCGCGCCCGATAGAACGCGAGCGTGCGGGCGATCCCGTCCGCGAACGCGGTGCGCGGCTCCCAACCGAGCACGCGCTTCGCCTTCGACGAATCACCGAAGTACGAGCCGATGTCGATCGCGTCCCGGTCGGGAGGCCAGGGCACGTGCTCGACGTGACCGGCACCGGCCGCGTCGACGATCGCGTCGGCGATGGCTCCGAGCGACAGGCGCTCGTCGTTGCCGATGTTGAAGATCTGACCGGGCGCATCGGGCGAGGTGCCGGCGAGGAGCAGGCACTCGACCACGTCGTCGACGTAGAGGCAGTCGCGCTGCTGCTGGCCGTCGCCGAACACCGAGATGCTGTCGTCGACGAGCGCGCGCCGCACGAAGATCGGAAGGAACCCCTGCAGGTCGTCACGCAAGCGCTGGCGCGGGCCGAACACGTTGGTGAGCCGGACCGCGGTCGCACGCAATCCGTAGACGTCGTGGTAGAGCAGGTGCAGCTGCTCGGTCGCGTACTTCGTGATCCCGTTCACGTCGACCGGCGCCACCGGGTGGTCCTCGTCGACCGGCAAGTAGCGCGGCTTGCCGAAGATCTGACGTGTCGACGTGTACACGACGGTTGCGGCCGGGTTCTCGCGACGGAGGAGCTCGAGGTATCTGAACTGGCTGGTGGTGTTGACCTCGAGGTCGAAGAGCGGATCGTCCATCGAGTCGACGTGGCTCACCTGACCGGCCAGGTTGAAAACGATGTCGGCGGCGACGGTCGCGGCGCGCACGTCGGGGCGGTCGGTGTCGCCGATGTCCGCCTCGATGACCGCGACGCGGGTGTCGGGTTCGGTGGACGCGCCGTCGGGCACGAGGTTGTGCGGGTCGGCCCCGTGGCGCGCCACACGCGCGTCGATGACGGTGACCTCGGCACCGCCGTCGGCCAGGGCGAGCGCGAGGTTGGCGCCGATGAACCCGAGCCCGCCGGTGACGACGCACCGGCGCCCGGCAACGGCGTCGACAGGGAAGGGTTCCAGAGCCCGGTCAGTGTAGGGGCGCACTGCGGTCAGACGGCGTGATGTGGACCCGCAACGGTCACCGTGGCCGACACTCGCACCTCGCGGTCGACCGCGAGCCACACCGAGAGCTCGTGGCCGCCGCCGTCGTCACCGTCGTCACCGTCGTCGCCGTCGGCGGTCACCGCGCTCCCGAGGGCCACCACGTCACCCCGTTCGAGCGTGCCCCGGTACTCGATCCGGCTCCGGCGAGCGAGGCGCCCGGGCAGGCACCGCACCAGCTCGTCCTCGACCGCTTCGAGGGACCGGGCGTTGTTCACGTGGTCGAGGACGTCGAAGTCGCTCGTGCGCAGGGGCCAGGGTCGCCAGGCCGCGTCGGCCGGCGGCGACTCGTGCACCAGGCGGCCCCGGATGCGACGGCCGCCGGCCGACTCGCCGTAGCGCTCGTGGAAGTCGCGGTCGAGCGCGAGCGGGCGCCCGTTCTCGCGGTCGACGAACACCCACAGCGCGGCGGCTTCCACCAGCGCGCCGCGATCGCCCGTGAGCCGGGTGCGGCGCTCGGCCCAGCGGGGTCCGGTGCCGCTGCAGAACGTCGCCAGCTCGAGCGCCTCGTGGTACACGGGCGTGCGCACGATCTCCAGGTCGCTCGAGCGCAGCACCCACACGCCGCGTGCCTCCGACAGCTCGGCGTCGTCGGCATCGTCGGTGGCGACGTCCTGGAGGAAGCGGGCCAGCGCCTCGAGCCGCAGTGTGCCCCGGGCCTCGACGTCGCCCAGGTGCACCCGGCGCGAGGCTCGGAACACGCGCCCACGCTCGGGCAGGTCCACGAACTCGGTCGCCACCGCGTCATGCTCGCACGGGCCACCGAGCACTTGCGTATCAAGACTCGGGACGGGTGCGCCGAAACTCTCAGCATCGGTGACAGCATGTCCACCGACGAAGGGGCACAGGGTGTCGGGACTTCTCGACCGCCTGGGGCGGCGCGCGGTGCGCCACCACTGGTGGTTCATCGGCGTGTGGATCGTGGCCGCGGTCGGGATCGTCGCGCTCGCGGCATCGCTCGACGGCCAGTTCAGCGACAACTTCCGCATCCCCCACACGGAATCGCAGCAGGCGCTCGACCTGCTCCAGCGCGACTTCCCCAAGGCCGCGGGCGACAACGCGCTGGTCGTGTTCGAGACGCCCGACGGCATCACCAGCTCGTCGGCCGAACCCGCGATCAGCGCGAGCGTCACCGCGCTCGAGAAGATCCCCCACGTCACGTCGGTGACCAACCCGTACGGCCCGCTGGGCAGCGCGTTCATCTCGAAGAACGGGCAGATCGCGGTCGTCACCGTGCAGTTCGACACCAAGGCGCAGGACCTGCCGAAGAACGTCTTCGACCAGCTCGAAGCCGCGACCGCCCCCGCGACGCAGGCGAACGTCAAGGTCGCGTACGGCGGCGCGGTCGTCGACTACGCCGACCAGCCACCGTCGGGCAACGCCGACCTCATCGGACTGCTCGCCGCCGTCGTGATCCTGCTCTTCGCGTTCGGCTCGGTGGTGGCGATGGGCCTCCCGATCCTCACCGCGCTGTTCGGGCTCGGCGTCGGCATCTCGCTCGTGCACGTGATCGCGTCGTTCACCGAGATCGGCACCGTCGCACCGGTGCTCGCGACGATGATCGGTCTCGGCGTCGGCATCGACTACTCGCTGTTCATCGTCACCCGCTACCGGGAGAACCTCGCGACCGGACTCGACGTCGAAGCCGCGGTCGGTCGTTCCGTCGCCACCGCAGGTTCCGCGGTGCTCTTCGCCGGGACCACGGTCGTGATCGCGATCTGCGGGCTCCTCGTGTCGGGAATCCCCTACGTCGCGCGCCTCGGCTACATGGCCGGTCTCGTCGTCGCGGTGATGATGCTCGCCGCGCTCACGCTCCTCCCCGCGATCATCGGCACGGTCGGCCGCGGCATCGATCGCTGGAAGGTGCCGAGCCTCATCCACCACCCCGACCGCGCCGTCGCCGAGGGACGCGACCCGGAGCCGCCGTCGGGCTCCGTGTGGGAGCGCTGGGCCACCCTCGTCGCCCGCCACTCATGGCCATTCGCGATCGTCGCGGTGGTCCTCCTGCTCGTCATCGCCTGGCCGGTGCTGTCGATGCGGTTGGGCGAGTCCGACGACGGCAACCTCCCCACGTCCACCACGCAGCGTCAGGCGTACGACCTCGTCGCCCAGGGCTTCGGGCCCGGCACCAACGGTCCGCTGCTCGTGGTCGTGCAGCTGCCGTCGTCCAGTGCCGATGCGGTGCTCGCCGACATCACGAGCGCGCTGCAGAAGACGCCGGGGGTGAAGGCCGTGCTGCCCGCACAGACCAGCCCGAACGGCGCGGTCGCGCAGATCGGGGTGCTTCCCACGACCGCCCCCGACAGCGCGCAGACCTCCGACCTCGTCGCCAGCCTGCGCGATTCCGTGCTCCCGACCGCGATCGGCACCAGCGGCGCGCACGCCTACGTCGGTGGTGTCACCGCCGCCTTCATCGACATCGGCAACCGCATCAGCAGCCGGCTCCCCTACTTCATCGGTGCCGTCGTGCTGCTCTCGTTCGTCCTGCTGCTGCTCGTGTTCCACTCGGTGCTGGTGCCGCTCACCGCCGCGGTCATGAACCTGTTGTCGGTGGCGGCGGCGTACGGCGCGACCGTCGCCGTGTTCCAGTGGGGATGGGCGAAGGGGCTCGTCGGGCTCGAATCGACGGTGCCCATCGTGCCGTTCGTGCCCATGATGATGTTCGCCGTCCTCTTCGGGCTGTCGATGGACTACCAGGTGTTCCTGCTCACGCGCGTGCGTGAGGAGTACGACCGCACCGGAGACACCCGCCAAGGCGTGGTGCGCGGCCTGGCCCGCACCGCACGCGTCATCACATCGGCGGCGTTGATCATGATCTTCGTGTTCGGCGCGTTCGTCTTGAACCCGACGCCCGAGGTGAAGATGTTCGGCCTCGGGCTCGCCTTCGCGGTGCTCGTCGACGCCACCATCGTGCGCATGCTGCTCGTGCCGTCGATCATGGAGATCCTCGGCGACGCCAACTGGTGGTTCCCGAAGTGGCTCGGGTTCCTCCCGCGTCTCGACATCGAGGGCGAGCAGCCGGCCGAAGCTGCGCCCGATCCCGGCGACCGCGTGGCCGTCGGCGTCTGACCGGTCTCGCGCGGTGTCGTGAGCTTCGAACTCGACGATCCCGCCGATCCCGTGGACATCGCTCAAGCGATCACTCGCCGCCGAGCACCGCGACGACCGCGCTGCGTACACGGACGCGAACTCGGCGTTCGTCCGCGCGATCGAGGCGCAGGCGCTCCGCCCGTGACGACACGCGCCACGGCGGCGCGTCAGCTCTCCAGCAGCTCCAGCACACGCTCGCTGGGGCGGGCGATGACGGCGCGGTCGCCGACGAACACGACCGGTCGCTCCATCAGCTCGGGGTGCTCGAGCAGCACCGCGATCACCTCGTCGCGCGTCGTGTAGTCGGCAGCGTCCAGCTCGAGCTCCTTGAAGCGCTTGTCCTTGCGCACCAGGGTCGCGGGCTCGTCGGTGATGGCGTCGAGGATGTGCTCGAGGTCGGCGCGACTCGGGTTGACCTTCAGGTACTCGATCACCTCGGCGTCGACGCCGCGCTCGCCGAGGATCTCGAGCGCGCCGCGCGACTTGCTGCACACCGGGTTGTGGTACACGACCACGTTGTCGTCAGTCATGAGAGCGAGGCTACCGCTGCTGGCGCTCCGGGAACGTCGTGATCGCCGGCAGTTCGACCGCGGCCGCGACGAGCTCCAGGTAGCGGGCGCGCGGCACGTCGATCGCCCCCAGCGACGCGAGGTGCGGCGTCGTCCACTGCACGTCGAGCAAGGTGCCGCCACCCGCGCGCAGGAGATCGACGAGCGCGACGACCGCGACCTTCGACGCGTCGGTCACGCGGTGGAACTTCGACTCGGCTGCGAACAGTCCTCCGATGGCGACACCGTAGAGACCACCGACGAGCGCGTCGCGACCGCGCTCGTCGCGCTGCCACGTCTCGACGCTGTGGGCCCACCCGAGCTCGTGCAGTTCGGCGTAGGCGGCGATGAACTTCTTGTCGATCCATCCGTGAGGACGCTTCGGATCCGCACACCCGCGCATCACGTCCACGAACGCCGTGTCGACCCTGATCTCGAAGCGCCGCTCCGACCGGCGCAACGAACGGCTCACGTGAAGCCCGTCGAGCGGCACGATCCCGCGCGGATCAGGCGACCACCAGCCGAGCGGTCCCAGGCCGATCGGACCGCGCCCGTGCAGGCGCATGGGGAACAGGCCCCGACGGTACGCGGCGAGCAGCGTCCCCGGAGCGAGATCGGCTCCGAC
>DASUAS010000467.1:0-8884 GCA_035763625.1 Acidimicrobiia bacterium | reverse complement strand
CGTCAATCGTCAACCCACGGTGGCGGTGCCCGACGCGGCGCGGGCGGTGTTCGTGGCGGCGCTGGCCGGCGTGACGACCCGACGTCCGCTGCTGCTGGCGGTGCCGACGGGGGCGGAGGCCGAACGCCTGGTGCGCGACCTCGGCCAGTTCCTCGGCGACGGCGAGGTCGAGCTGTTCCCCGCCTGGGAGACGCTGCCGTTCGAGCGGGTGTCGCCGTCGTACGAGACCATGGGCCGCCGCCTCCGGGTGATGTGGCGGCTCCGCTCCTCCACGAAGGGAGGCGGCCCGCGGCCCCAGGTGGTCGTGGCCCCCGTGCGCGCGCTGGTGCAACGCCTCGGACCCCACGCCGACGCGGTCGAACCGGTCGTGGTGAAGCCGGGCGACCAGGTCGACCGCGACGAGCTCGTCGCCCGCCTGGTGGCGGGCGGGTACCGGCGTGAGTACCAGGTCGAGGCGCGCGGCGAGGTGGCGGTGCGCGGCTCGATCGTCGACGTGTACCCGTCGACCGACGACCATCCCGTGCGCATCGACCTCTGGGGTGACGAGGTCGACCGCCTCTCCGCGTTCTCGGTTGCCGACCAGCGCTCGACCCACGACGTCTCCGACGCGTGCATCTTCCCGACGCGCGAGCTCCTGCCCACCGACGACGTGCGCGAGCGCGCGGCCGCGCTCGTCGCGCAGCAGCCGTGGGGGCGCGAGCAGTGGGAACGTCTCGCCGAAGGGCAGCTGTTCGACGGCATGGAGTCGTGGCTGCCGTGGCTCACCGACCGCGAGCGCCTGCTCACCGACCTGCTGCCCGACGACGCGCTCGTGCTGCTGGTGGAGCCGAAGCGCATGCGCGACCGGGCGCAGGAGCTGCTCGACGAGGAGGCGTCGCTGGCCTCGACGCTCGCGGTCACGTGGGGCGCGGGCGAGCAGCTCGACCTGCCGCGCCTGTCGCTCGAGTTCGACCGCCTCCTCGCCCACACCGGTGCGGGCGCGGTGTCGCTGCTCTCGACCCCCGACAACCCCGACACCCCACGCGTCGCCGCCAGCGCGTTCGATCCCGTCGTCGGTGACGCCGACACGCTGGTCCGCCGACTCCGCGCGCTCGCGGCCGAGGGTTACCGCGTGGTCCTCGCGGCCGAGGGCACCGGCTCCGCGCAGCGCCTGCGCGACGTGCTCGGAGGCGAAGGCCTCGACGCCGGTGCGGGTGATCCCGCGCCGGGCGCGGTGCGGCTCGTCGTCGCGCCGCTCGACCGCGGTGTGGTGCTGCCATCGGCGCGGCTTGCGCTGGTCGCCGAAGCCGATCTCACCGGTCGTCGAAGGGTGCACCGTCGCGCGCGCGGTGCGCGTCGCGGCCAGGACTACTACGACGCGCTGGAACCGGGCGACTACGTGGTGCACCACCAGCACGGCGTCGGCCGCTACCTCGAGATGAAGCCGCTGACGATGGGCGGCGTCGAGCGCGACTACCTCTGGCTCGAGTTCAAGGACGGCAAGGTCTACGTGCCCACCGACCAGGTCGGGTTCGTGCGCAAGTACACCGGCGGCGAGACGCCGAGCCTCAACCGCATGGGCGGGGCCGACTTCGAGAAGCAGCGGGCTCGCGTGCGCAGCGCGGTGCGCGAGATCGCCGAGGAGCTCGTCGTGCTCTACCGGCAGCGGCTGGCGACGCCCGGGCGCGCGTTCGGTCCCGACACGCCCTGGCAGCACGAGATGGAGGAGGCGTTCCCGTTCGAGGAGACGCCCGACCAGATGCAGGCGATCGTCGACGTGAAGGCCGACATGGAGCGCCCCGTCCCGATGGACCGCCTCGTGTGCGGCGACGTCGGCTACGGCAAGACCGAGGTCGCGGTGCGCGCCGCGTTCAAGGCGGTGCACGGGGGCACGCAGGTCGTCGTGCTCGTGCCGACGACGCTGCTCGCGGGCCAGCACGGTCAGACGTTCCGCGAGCGCTTCGCCAACTACCCGGTGCGCGTCGAGGTGCTCTCGCGCTTCCTCACCACGAAGGAGCAGCACGCGGTCGTGCGCGACTTCGAGTCGGGTGCGGTCGACGTGCTGATCGGCACGCACCGGCTGCTCTCGACCGACGTGAAGCCGAAGCACCTGGGCCTGCTCGTGGTCGACGAGGAGCAGCGCTTCGGCGTGCAGCACAAGGAGCTCATCAAGCAGCTCGCGGCCAACGTCGACGTGCTCACGCTGACGGCCACGCCGATCCCGCGCACGCTCGAGCTGTCGCTCACCGGCATCCGCGACCTGTCGCTGGTCAACACGCCGCCGGAGGACCGTCAACCCATCCTCACGTACGTCGGCGAGTACGACGACCGCGCGGTCGCCGAGGCCATCCGGCGCGAGCTGCTACGCGAAGGCCAGGTGTTCTTCGTGCACAACCGCGTGCGCGACATCGAGCTGGTTGCCGAGAACGTGCGGGCGCTCGTGCCCGATGCACGCGTCGCGGTGGCGCACGGCCAGATGGACGAGGGCCGGCTCGAGCGGGTCGTGCTCGACTTCGCCGAGCACGAGTTCGACGTCCTCGTCTGCACGACGATCGTCGAGAGCGGCATCGACATGCCCACCGTCAACACCCTCGTCGTCGACCGCTCCGACCTGCTCGGCCTCGCGCAGATGTACCAGCTGCGCGGTCGCGTGGGTCGACGCGGACAGCGCGCCTACGCGTACCTGCTCCACCCCGCCGACCGCGTGCTCACCGAGGAGGCCTACGAGCGACTCAAGACCATCGGCGAGTTCACCGACCTCGGCTCCGGCTTCAAGATCGCCATGCGCGACCTCGAGATCCGTGGCGCCGGGAACCTGCTCGGCCAGGCCCAGTCGGGCCACATCGCCGCGGTCGGCTTCGACCTCTACTGCCAGATGGTCACGGAAGCGGTCGGGGAGCTCAAGGGCGAGCCGGTGCCCGAACCGCTCGAGATCACCATCGACGTGCCCATCGACGCCAACCTCCCGCGCGACTACGTGCAGCGCGACGACGTGCGCATGGAGGCGTACCGGCGCCTCGCCGCGGTCACGGCCGACGCCGACGTCGACGACATCCGCGACGAGTGGGAGGACCGCTACGGACCGCCGCCGCCGTCGGCGGTCGCGCTGCTCGACGTGGCGCGGCTGCGGGTCGAGTGCGTGCGGCTGGGCATCCGGAGCATCACCGTGCAGCGCAACACCGCCCGCATCGTCGGCGTGACCCTCAAGGAGTCGCAGAAGGTGCGGCTCCGGCGGCTCGTGCCCAAGGCGGTGGCGAAGGAGGACGAGCTGGTCGTGCCGGTCAGCGTGGCGCCGGCCGCGGTCGCCACCACGCTGGTCGAGCTCCTGCGGGAGCTGCTCCCACAGCCCGCGGCGGACTCGGCCGGGGCGGCGCCCGCGCTAGCCTCCGCAGCGCCATGAGCCGCTCCCCGACACCCGCTCCCCGATGAGCCGACGGCGCCTCGCGCTCGCCAGCATCGCCGTCGTCACCGTGCTCTGCCTGATCGGCGTGGCGGTCCTCGCGGTCGCCGCCGGCGGGAGCGCGCTCGCCTACGAGGTCAACGGCAGCCGCACGTCGCAGAAGACGGTCGACGGCCAGCTCGACGATCTCGCCAGCGCCAAGGGCACCAAGCAGGCGTCGATGACGGCGGGGTCGATCGACTCCCGTGCCACCGCCCAGGTGCTCACGCTCAGCATCGCCCGTGACGTCATGCGCGACGCGGCCGAGCAACGTGGGGTGAAGGTCACCGCGTCAGATCGGGCCCAGGCGAAGGCCACGATCGGCTCGCAGCTCGACCAGTACCCGGCGAGCTACCGCGACCTGGTGCTCGACCTCCGCGCGCACGCGTACGCCCTCGGCGTGGGCTCGGACAACGCGCTGAACACGTTCCTCTCCCGGCAGTTCCGGCGGGCCGACGTGCGGGTGGACGCGAAGTACGGCTTCTGGAACCCGAGGGTCGGCGTGTGCCCGCCCACCGGGTGCTCGACGGCCGGCTCCGCCTCGGGCTCGAGCGGCTAGGAGCGCGGACGATGGCGGACCGGATCGTCGCGGTCGGCCTGGGACCCGCGGGCGCAGACCACCTGCTTCCCGTCGCGCGGGCGGCGCTGCTGGCATCGTCCCACCGGTACGCGCGGACGCTCCGCCACCCTGCGGTCGATGACCTGCTCGCCGCAGGCCTGACCTTCATCTCCTTCGACGACGCCTACGACGCCGCCCCCGACCTCGGCGCGGCGTACGAGGAGATCGCGGCGCGGCTCGTCGCCGCCGCCCACGAGCACGGTGACGTCGTGTACGCGGTGCCCGGCAGCCCCGCGGTGGCCGAGCGCACGGTGGCGTTGCTGCGCGCCGACCCGAGCGTCGACGTCGAGCTCGTCGCCGGGGTGTCCTTCGCCGACCTCGCGTGGGTGCGTCTGGGCGTCGACCCGATGGACGGCGATGCACGCGTCGTCGACGGCCGCGCCATCGAGGCCTCTCCGTCCGCCGAGCCCGTGGAGCTCGCGGGCCGACTGCTCGTCGCGCAGTGCGACAACCGGTTCGTGCTCTCCGACGTCAAGCTCGCGTTGCTCGAGCACCTCGGGCCCGACACTCCGGTGACCGTGCTGCAGCGCCTCGGTCTGCCCGACGAGCTGATCACCGTGGTCGCGCTGGAGGAGCTCGACCGCGGCGCGGTCGTGCCCGACCACCTCACCTCGGTGTTCGTCGACGCCGGCGCGGTGAGCGCGGCCCGCGAGGTCGTGCGCCTGCTGCAGCTGACCAAGCGCCTGCGCGACCCCGGTGGATGCCCGTGGGACGCCGAGCAGAGCCACCACTCGCTCACCCGCTACCTGCTCGAGGAGTCGTACGAGGTCGTCGAGGCGGTCGAGAACCTGCCCGAGGCGGGGTTCGCGCCGCTGGAGGACGAGCTCGGTGACCTCCTCTACCAGGTCGTGTTCCACGCCGTCATCGCCGAGGAGACCGGCGAGTTCACGATGGCCGACGTCGCGCGCGGCATCCACGACAAGCTCGTGCGCCGCCACCCGCACGTGTTCGGCGACGTCGTGGCCGACGAGACGGCGGACGTGCTGCGCAACTGGGAGCAGATCAAGAAGGAGGAGAAGGGCACGACGTCGATCGTGGCCGGCATCACGCCCGGACTGCCGTCACTCCTCTACACGCACAAGCTCTTCCGGAAGGCGGCGTCGGTCGGTCTCGACATCGACGACGTCGACGCCGCCCTCGACCGCCTCGACGCCGCGCTCGTCGCGCTGCGTGGGGGAGACGCCGGCTCCCCCGATGGCGAGGCGCAGCTCGCCCAGGTGCTGGCGGCGTCGGTGATCGTGGCCCGCGCCGAGGGCGTCGACGCCGAGTCCGCGCTGCGCGGCTGGGCCGCCGACTACCGCCGGCGCTTCGAGGCCGTCGAGCGCGACGCCGCTGCCCAGGGCGTCGACATCCCGACCCTCTGGCCCGACCACCCGAACCCCTGAACGACCCCTGGACGACCCCTGGACGAACATCTCGCAGTTGGCGTACCTCTGTGGGGGTCAATCCCGAGATGCTCGAGCCAGCGCGTGGGGTCAGGCGAGGTCGACGGCGGGGATGGTGCCCATGCGGCCGGCGTTGAAGTCGTCGACGGCCTGCACGATCTCCTCGCGGGTGTTCATCACGAACGGCCCGTAGTGGGCGATGGGCTCGCGGATCGGGAGCCCGCCGAGGAGCAGGACCTCGAGCGCGTCGGTGGGACCCTCCTGGTGGTCGGCGGCCCGGATGGTGAGCGAATCGCCGGGGCCGAAGATCACGAGCTGGCGCTCCGACACCGGTCGGCCTTCTTCACCCGCGTGGCCCTGGCCCAGCAGCACGTAGGCCATGGCGCTGAACTCGGGGTTCCACGGCACCGTCAGCTGCGCGCCCGGCGACACCGTCGCGTGCGCGTAGGTGATCGGGGTGTGCGTGACGCCCGGTCCCGGGTGACCGGCGAGGTCACCCGCGATCAGGCGCACCAGCGCGCCGCCGTCGTCGGACGACAGGAGCACGAGGTGGTCGCCGGTGATCGCCTGGTAGCGCGGCTGCGTCATCTTCAACGACGACGGCAGGTTCACCCACAGCTGCACGCCGTGCGACGGCCCACCGGCACGCAGCGCGCGTTCGGTCGGCACCTCGTCGTGCAATATGCCGCCGCCCGCGGTCATCCACTGCGTGTCACCCTCGCCGATGACTCCGCCGCCACCGTTGGAGTCGTGGTGCGCGATCTCGCCGTCGAGCACGTAGGTGACGGTCTCGAACCCGCGGTGGGGGTGCCACGGCGCGCCCTTCGCCTCGTTCGGCTCGTACTCGACCGGGCCGAGCTGGTCGAGGAGGAGGAACGGGTCGGTGTCGTGCATGCTCAGGCCGCCGGGGAACGGCCGCCACACCTCGAAGCCGGCGCCCTCGATCGTGTGCTGCGCGGGCACGGTCCGCAGCGCGGGCCGGGCCAGCGCCACCGTCGGATCGGGTCGGGCGATGCGGGGGAGCACGAGCGGGTTGTCGACGGTCACTGCGGGCATCACGGCCTCCTTGGTCCCAACGTCCAACCTAGTTGCGCCCGCAACTATTCCAGGCGGACCGGCAGCGTGTCGAGACCCCGGAGGACGAGCCGGCCGTTCCACACCGGTGCGTCGGCCGCCAGCTCCAGCCCCGGGAAGCGCCGGATCAGCGAGCCCATGGCGAGTCGCCCTTCGAGGCGGGCCAGCGATGCGCCCAGGCAGTGGTGGATCCCGGAGCCGAAGGCCAGGTGCCCGGCCGCGCCGGTGCGCGCGAGGTCGAGCGTCTGGGCGTCGTCTCCCCAGCGGGCGGCGTCGCGGTTGGCCGACGCCAGGCACGTGAGCACGAACACCCCCGCCTCGATGGTCTGGTCGCCGAACTCGAGCTCGGCCGTCGTCACCCGCCGGGAGAACTGCACCGGGGCGTCGTAGCGCAGCAGCTCGTCGACCGCGTTGGCGTCGAGCGAGGGGTCGTCGCGCCAGCGCTCCAGCTCGGCGCGGTGGCGCAGCAGCGCGTACGTGCCGTTCCCGATGAGGTTGACGGTGGTCTCGTGGCCGGCGATGTAGAGGAGGATGACCTGATCGAGCAGCTCCTCCGGTGAGAGGCGGTCGCCGTCGGCCTCGGCCTCGAGGAGCGCGGTGAGCAGGTCGTCGGCCGGATGCGCGCGCTTCCACTCGATCGCGTCGACGACCTGCTCGATGATCCGATCGGACGCGGCGAGGATCGCCTCGGTGTGCTGCAACGCGAGCAGCGGTTCGAGGCTCAACGTCAGCGTGTGCGCGAGCTCGCGCATCTGCATCTCTTCCGACGCCGGCATGCCGAGCATGGCGGTGATGACCCGGAACGGCAGCGGGAAGGCGAGGTCGGTGATGACGTCCATCTCGGGCCCACGGGCAACCGCGGCGTCGAGCATCCCGTCGACCATGGCCTGCACCCGCGGCGCGAGCTGCTCCACCATCCTCGGCGTGAACACCTGCTGGACGAGGCGTCGCAGGCGGGTGTGGTCGGGGGGGTCGAGGTTGAGCATCTGGTGGGTCCCGCGCCACTCCCGGTCGCCGAGGATCTGCTGGCGCATCTCGGTGCGCAGGTTCGGCCCCACCACGCTGCGGTCCTCGACGCTCAGGCTGGGATCACGCAGCAGGCGGACGGCGTCGTCGTGGCGGAAGAGGGCCCAGAGCCCGAGCGGGGTGCGCTGCACCGGGTTGGTGGCGCAGAGCTCGGCGTACTGCGGGTAGGGATCCTCCGCGAAGCCGGGCTCGAAGGGATTGAACGGTTTAGGCTCACTGGTCACATCAGCCACAGTGGCCACCAGCCTGACAGAGCCGTTGCGGGGAGAACATGAGCACGATCGTGGAGGTCGTGGGCCGTGAGGTCCTCGATTCCCGGGGGAACCCTACCGTCGAGGTCGACGTCGAGCTGCTCTCGGGCGCGCGCGGGCGGGCCATCGTGCCCAGCGGCGCCAGCACCGGCGCCCACGAGGCGCACGAGCTGCGCGACGGCGGCGACCGCTACGGCGGGAAGGGCGTCCGCACCGCGGTCGAGCACGTCAACACCGAGATCGCCGACGCCGTGGTCGGACTCGACGCCTCCGACCAGCGCCTCCTCGACGACGAGCTCGTGACGCTCGACGGCACCGACGGCAAGCGTCGTCTCGGCGCCAACGCGATCCTCGGGGTCTCGCTCGCCGCGGCCAAGGCCGCCGCCGACGAGGCCGAGCTGCCGCTGTACCGCTACGTCGGCGGCGCGAACGCGCACGTGCTCCCGGTGCCGTTCATGAACGTGCTCAACGGCGGCGCCCACGCCGACTCCAACGTCGACGTGCAGGAGTTCATGCTCGCGCCCGTCGGCGCAGCGAGCTTCGCCGAGGCGCTCCGCTGGGGCGTCGAGACGTACCACGCGCTCAAGGCGCTGCTGAAGGAGCGCGGCCTGGCGACCGCGCTGGGCGACGAAGGCGGCTTCGCACCGAACCTCCCGTCCAACGAGGAGGCGCTGGCGCTGCTGCTCACCGCGATCGAGCGCGCCGGGTACACGCCGGGCGACGACATCGCGCTCGCGCTCGACGTCGCGGCCACCGAGCTGTTCGCCGCCTCGTCGGATGGTGGCGGTCGCTACGTCCTCGCCGGCGAAGGCGCGGAGTACTCGTCGTCGGAGTGGACCGGTCGGCTGGCGGAGCTGTGCGACCGCTACCCGATCGTGTCGGTCGAGGACGGCATGTCGGAGGACGACTGGGACGGCTGGGAAGCGCTCACCGCCGCGCTCGGCGGGCGCCTGCAGCTCGTCGGCGACGACGTCTTCGTCACCAACATCGAGCGCCTGCAGCAGGGCATCGACCGCGGTGTCGCCAACTCGATCCTGGTGAAGGTGAACCAGATCGGCACGCTGTCGGAGACGCTCGACACCATGTTCGTGGCCGGCCGGTACGGCTACAC
>DASUAS010000466.1:0-6864 GCA_035763625.1 Acidimicrobiia bacterium | reverse complement strand
GCACTTGGGTTGTTGCCTGGAAGCTCATGTGCAGCTCCGTTTCTCGTCGTGGGAGGGCTCCTCTCACCGGCGTCAGCAGGACGCGCTCTTCGAGCGCGGGGCACGTGTCGCGCCTCTCGGCGGTCGTACCCGCCGCATCGCAGCTTCAACCGACGGCGGAAGCGTTGCACCGCGCGCGCTGGGGCGACACGGTCGCCTCGGGATCGCGTGCCGAATCCCGACCCGCCTGCACGACCGCGAAGCGCTCGAGCGCAGCCCCGGCGCACTCGAGCAGGCCGCCGACGACGAGCACCGGTCGCCGGCGCCTGCCGGCCAGCACGGCGACGGCACCGGTGACGGTGCAGGCCTCGGCCAGCTGGCGAAGCCTCCGCGTCCGTCCCTCTCCGTAGGGCCGGCCCACCAACGGGCCGAGTCGCCGACGCATCGCGCGGGCCGCGACCACCTCGCCGAGCGCGCCCACCACCGCGAGCCGCCGGGCGGGTGCGCCGGCCGCGGCATCGACCAGCACGACGCCGAGACCACCGGCGCTCGCCGCCGCGCCGGCCGCGAACAGCATCGGCAGCGTCTCACTCGCCTCGTGCCACGCAGGCACCGCGGTGTCGGCCACGAGGACGCCGGTGTAGGTGGCGAGCGCAGGGGCGAGTGCGGCCGCGGCCAGGCGCGCCACCCGCCCGACAGTCGCGAACCGGCCCGAGAGCGTGGACGTCATCGCGACGGCGGTGGCGGTGCCGAACGACGTGAGCAACCACGACCCCACGCTCATCGGCGACGTCGGCTTGATGACCCGCAGCATGTGGTGGGCGCGGTGGGGCACACCGAGGTCGGCGACGAGCAGTCCACCGCTCACGGCCGTGGCCGCGAGGGCTGCGCATTGCATCGACCGGGCGAGGCTCGGGTTCGACGTGAGGTCGGCGCCGGCGGCGAGGAGCGCGCTGCCGGCGGCGAGACCGCCGGTGAACAGGTACGCGGGGATCTCCCACGTCCAGACCGGCTCCTTGAGCACCGGCTGGTCGTAGTAGGTGCGCACCTCGGCCTTCGGCACCATGGCTCGCTCGCCCCGGCTCATGTCCGCCGTCCGAGGAACGTGAGCGCGGCGGCACCGAGAAGCGCGGACCCGGCGACGGCGGCGGCCCGCCACATCGACGGCAGGTCGCGCGTCGTGACGACCGGCGCCGGCGGCAGCCCGTAGACCTCGGGCTCGTCGAGCAACAGGAAGAACGCACCCGCGCCGCCGACGCCGTCGTCGGGATCGTCGCCGTACAGCCGCGCGTCGGTGACACCGTCGCGATGCAGACGTTCGACTCGTTCCGCGGCAGCCAACCGCAGCTCGTCGAGGTCACCGAACTGGATCGACTTCGTGGGACACGCTTGCGCGCACGCGGGTTCGAGATCGGCGCGCAGGCGGTCGTAGCAGAGAGTGCACTTCCACACCCGACCATCGCGTTCCCGGCGATCGATCACGCCGAACGGGCACGCCGGGACGCAGTAGCCGCACCCGTTGCAGATGTCCTCCTGCACGACGACGGTGCCGAACTCGGTGCGGAACAGCGCGCCGGTCGGACACACGTCGAGACACGCCGCGTTGGTGCAGTGCTTGCACACGTCGGAGCTCATCAACCACCGCAGCCCGTCGCTGCCGTGGGGCTGCTCGATGAACGCGACGTGGCGCCAGGTGTCGGCGCCGAGCCCGCCGGTGTTGTCGTAGGAGCGGCCGAGGAATTCGAGGCCGTCGTCGGGAACCTCGTTCCACTCCTTGCACGCCACCTCGCACGCCTTGCAGCCGATGCAGACGCTGGTGTCGGTGAAGAAGCCGCGACGGGCGACGTCGGTGTCCCATCCGTTCATCGCGACTCCTGCTCGATTCCCGCCCGCTGCCGGTACTCCTCGACCAGCGCCAGCAGCGCGGGACCGCGCGGGCGGCGCCCGGCACGGATGTCGCAGGTCGCCGCCTTCACCTCTTGGATGTGCACGTTCGGATCCAGCGCCAGCGGATACAGATCGTTGGCGGAGTCGCCGGTGCTGAGCCCGCGTCCACCCCAGTGGTACGGCAGACCGACCTGGTTGATGGTGCGGCCCTGCACCACCAGTGGACGCATTCGGTCGGTGACCATGACCCGGGCCTCGATGGCGGTGCGGGCGGAGACGATCGTCGCCCACCCACCGTGCTCGAGCCCGCGCTCCCCCGCCAGCTCAGGGCTGACCTCGCAGAAGAACTCGGGCTGCAGCTCGGCCAGGTACGGAAGGGTTCGGCTCATGCCGCCAGCGGTGTGGTGCTCGGTGAGGCGGTACGTGGTGAGCACGTACGGGTACACGTCCGCGCCGGCCTGGCCGTCGGTCGGCTGGTACGGGTTGAGGGGCCGCGAGAACGTCTGCCGCGCCGGGTTCGACTGCTGGTCGTACAACGGGTTCCGGAACGGCGACTCGTGCGGTTCGTAGTGGGCGGGCAGCGGCCCGTCCTTGAGGCCACTCGGGACGAAGAGCCACGACTTGCCGTCGGCCTGCATGACGAACGGCTCGTCACCGCGGATCGCGTCGGGGCCGGTGGCATCGTCGGGCGGCGCGTAGTCGGGCCGCTTCGTCTTCGAGAAGTCCGGCGTGTCGACTCCGGTCCACTCGCCCGCCTCCTCGTCCCACCACACGTAGCGCTTCCGCTCGGACCAGGGCTGCCCGTCCGGCGCGGCAGAGGCGCGGTTGTAGAGCACGCGCCGGTTGGCGGGCCAGGACCATCCCCACTCCAACGCCACCCAGTCCTGCTCGGTGTGGGGCTTGCGGCGCGCGGTCTGGTTGGTCTCGTCGGCGTAGCAGCCGCAGTAGATCCAGCAGCCGCAGGTCGTCGACCCGTCGGCGCGCAGCTCCGTGTACGTCGACAGGGCACGACCGTCGGGCCCCCACCCGTTGATCTCCCGCAGGACCGCCTCGGCATCGGGCTCGGCGGTGGCTCCGACGGTCGGGTAGTCCCACGTGAGATCGAGCACGGGCCGGTCGACCTCGTCGGTGGAGCCCGCGAGCTTCTCGCGGATGATGCGCCCGAGGTGGTACATGAACCAGAGCTCGGATCGCGCGTCGCCGGCGGGTTCGATCGCCTTGTGGTGCCACTGCAGGAGCCGCTGGGTCTGGGTGAAGCTCCCGTCCTTCTCGGTGTGGGCTGCGGCAGGGAGGAAGAACACCTCGGTGGCGATGGACCGGGTCGTCAGCTCGCCGGTTTCGATCTCGGGGCTGTCGTACCAGAACGACGCGGTCTCGATCTCGGCGAAGTCGCGCACCACCAACCAGTCGAGCTTCGCCATGGCCTGGCGGTGCAGCTTCCCGTTCGCCGACCCGACCGCCGGGTTCTCGCCCATCACGAAGAACCCGTGCACGGTGCCGTCGAGCATGCCCATCATGCTCTGGTAGGTCGAGTGGTCTCCGGAGATGCGCGGGAGGTAGTCGTAGCAGAACTGGTTCTCGGACGTGGCCGCAGCGCCCCAGTACGCCTTGAGCAGGCTGACCGTGTACGCGTCCATCGCGCCCCAGTAGCCGGTCGCGGCCGCATTGGTTGCGATGAAGTTGCGCAGCGTGTCGTTGTCGGCGTGGGGCATCGGGACGTACCCCGGCAGGATGTTGTACAGCGTGGGGATGTCGGTCGACCCCTGGATCGACGCGTGGCCGCGCAAGGCCATGATCCCGCCGCCGGTGCGGCCGATGTTGCCGAGGAGCTGCTGCACGATGGCAGCGGTGCGGATGTACTGCACGCCGACCGTGTGCTGCGTCCAGCCGACCGCGTAGACGAACGCCGAGGTGCGATCGGGACCCGAGTTGTCGCAGAGCGCGTCCGCGACCTCGAGGAATCGCTCCTTCGGGACCCCACAGGTCGCTTCGACGAGCTCAGGGGTGTACCGCTGGAAGTGGCGGCGCAGGATCTGGAAGACGGTGCGGGGATGTTCGAGCGTCTCATCGGAGTAGGGCGGCCGGCCGCCCTGGAGCGCGCCGTGGCTGCCGTGCCGTTCGCCGACCGCCGAGTGGTTGTGGCGGTGGAGCTCCCGCTGTCCGGCGGACGCCGCGGTCTCCACGGTGCCTTCGTACTGCCAGGTCAAATTGTCGTAGAGGCACTCCTCGGGATCAAACCCCGAGAACAGCCCGTCGAGGTCTTCGGTGTCGCGGAACTCGTCGCTGACGATCGTCGCCGCGTTCGTGTACTTCACGACGTAGTCGTGGAACCAACGGTCGTTCTCGATGATGTGGTGGACGAGCGCGCCGAGGAACACGATGTCGCTTCCGGCCCGGATGGGCACGTGCAGGTCGGCGAGCGCGCTGGTGCGGGTGAAGCGAGGATCGACGTGGATGATCCGAGCGCCGCGCTGCTTCGCCTCCATCACCCACTGGAACCCGACCGGATGGCACTCGGCCATGTTCGAGCCCATGATCACGATGCAGTCGGAGTGCTGCAGATCCTGCTGGAACGTCGTCGCACCGCCGCGCCCGAACGAGGTCCCCAAACTGGGGACGGTGGACGAGTGTCATATGCGCGCCTGGTTCTCGATCTGGATCGCCCCGAGCGCGGTGAAGAGCTTCTTGATGAGGTAGTTCTCCTCGTTGTCGAGCGTCGCACCGCCGAGGTGGGCGATGCTCATGCACCGGCGGACGTAGTGCCCCTCGTCGTCGCGATGCTGCCATCCCTTGCGACGCGTCTCGATGACCCGGTCGGCGATCATGTCCATGGCGCGATCGAGCGGCAGGCTCTCCCACTCGGTGCCGTACGGTCGGCGGTACTTCACCGCGTACTCGCGGTGGTCACCACTCACCAGCTGGCGGGTCGCCGCTCCTTTCGGGCAGAGGCGGCCACGGGAGATGGGGCTGTCGGGATCGCCTTCGATCTGGGTGACGACGCCGTCCTCGACGTAGACGCGCTGACCGCAGCCGACCCCGCAGTACGGACAGATCGACTTGACGACCCGGTCGGCGGTGCTCGTCCTCGGCACGAGGCGCTCGGATCGACGCGACTGGACGGACGGTCCGAGGCCGAGGCGATCCGGGCCCGTGAGCTGGCGGAGCAACGGCCAGCCGTGCGCGATTCGATCCCACGCCCTCGGTGCGCTCAACTCGGCATCCTCTCGACGAACGGCGAGAGCTACGTACCCGCACCACTGGCGCCCTCACACCTCGGCGTCAGTACGGGGCGGCCACCTCGTCGACGAGCAGGCTCGCGGTGCAGGTGCCGACGAACCCATCGCGGTCGAACAGGTCGGCTCGGGCGTGGCCGATGCCGTCGCGCGCGTACCAAGCCCGGGTGGCGACGCCGGTCCACTCCCCCGCCGGTGCCCGGCCGAGGTTGATGGTGAGATCGGCGTTGATCGCCGACCACCGCGAGAGCTCGAGGTAGTTCCCCGAATTCGCGGTGAAGTCCGACGCCCACGCGACGCGCACGGTCGGTGACGACGCCTCGCCGGCGATCACGGGGCGGGTGGCCCGGTACCACGTCGTGGCTGCGCTCGACGTCCCCGCGTCGCGCATCTCGGTCGCGTCCATGAAGCCGTTCAGATCCGAGGGGCGCGCTTGGTGCTGGCGGACGTCGCCCCACTCAGGCGTCGCGATCGGCGGCAGCCGAGGATCGGTCGGCGCATCGGGCCCGCGCCCGAGTCGGAACCTCAGCGCGGTCGCACGGGCCACCTCGACACCCTGTGCGTCGCGGATCGTGGCCACCACGACCTGCAGGCGCTTGCCCTCGCGCACGATCTCGCTGCGGACCTCGAGCCGGCCGAGCGGTACGCGCCGGTGCATGTCCACGGTGATCCGGGCGATCCGCATCGGCACCAAGGTGGGGACGCGCTCCGCCGCCCACGTCAGCAGGGCCGCGGGCGTGCCTCCGTACTGGCTGTTCGGGTGCCACGGTCCCTGGGTGAGCGCGGTCGCGACCACGAAGCCGTCGCCGTCGGGAACGAACATCGCTTCCACGGCGCACTGCATAGTTGACGGTTCCGGCGGATGTGTCACCGTGCTCGACGTCGGGAACCCTCTGAGGGTGAGCAGCACGACGAGCGAGATCAATGACGAGACGCCGGCGACGACGCTGGCGGAACTGCCTGGCGGTCCGTACGACGTCGAGTTCTTCTTCGATCCCACGTGCCCGTTCGCGTGGCAGACGTCGCAGTGGATGCGACGCGTCGTGGCGCTGCGTGGCGTGCGCGTCGGCTGGCGCTTCATCTCTCTCCGGGTCGTGAACGAAGCGCGCGACGTCACCCCGCAGATGGTCGTCGCGCAGACCCGAGGCCTGCGCTACCACCGCGTGTGCGCCGCAGCCCGGCACCGCTTCGGCAACGATGCCGTGGGCGCGCTGTACGAAGCGTGGGGCGAGCGGTACTGGTACATCGACGCCGAGGGCACGCTGCCCCAGCGGATCGCGACCGCGGCCCGTGCCGTCGACGTGCACGAGATCCTCGAGTCGCTCGAACTGCCCGACGACCTCGCCGACGGCGCCGACGATCTGCGCTGGGACGCGCAGATCCGCGCTGAGACGCAAGCAGCCCTGCGGCGCACCGGACCCGACGTCGGGACGCCGATCATCACCTACGACCCACCCGACGGGAACTCGCTGTTCGGACCCGTGATCAGCGAGGTCCCCGACGACGAGCACGCGCTGGCCTTCTACGACGCCCTGCGGACCTTCGTCGACTTCGAGGGCTTCTCGGAGCTGAAGCGCTCCGACCGCCAGCCGCTCGACCTGCCGCTCCTCAAGGCCAGCTGACGTCCTGCCCGGCCGGTGGGGTCGGCCGCTGGGCGTCGCGGATCGCCAGCGCGGCCTGCACCAACGCCGCGTGGGTGAGCGCCTGGGGGAAGTTGCCGAGGTGGTCACCGGTCGTGGGGTCCATCTCTTCGGCGAACAGGCCG
>DASUAS010000465.1:0-13085 GCA_035763625.1 Acidimicrobiia bacterium | reverse complement strand
CGTCGCCAGCGCACTCGACGAGATCGACCGCGCCCGGCCGGTCGACGATCTCGGGTTGCTCGTCGAGCACCTCGTAGATGCGCTGCGCGGAGGCCGACGCCCGCTGCCCCATCATCAGGATCATCCCGAGCTGACGGAACGGGGGCTGCAGCATGAGGACGTAGGCGTTGAACGCGACGATGTCGCCGATCGAGGCCTGGCCGTTGATGGCGAGGTAGCCGCCGTACAGCAGCACGATCGCCTGACCGAGGCGCGGGAGGTTCTCGAGCAGCGGCGACCACTTGGCCCGGATGTCGGCGTCCTTCACGTTCGCCCACTCCGTCCGCATCGCTGCGCCGGTGAGGTTCTGCAGCTGCAGGTTCTCCGCCGCGAACGACTTCACCACGCGGACGCCGTTGATGTTCTCGTCGACGACGGTGGCGACGTCGGCGAGCCGCGCCTGGATGAGCCACGACACGGGGAACATCTGCTTGCGCATGCGGACGCCCACGATGTAGACGAACGGCATCGTGCACATCGTCACCAGCGCGAGCTGCACGTTGATCGTGAGCATCTCGACGAATGCGAGCACCGCGACACTGCACTGCACGAGGATGCTCGGCGCGAAGGCGAGGTACATCTGCACGGAGCGGATGTCGGAATTGGCCCGTGAGATGAGCTGCCCCGACTGCACGCGGTCGTAGAACGAGAACGACATGCGGCTGAGGTGCTCGTACATGATGTTCCGCAGGTCGTACTCGATGCGGTACGCCGTCCTCAGCAGGCAATTGCGCGACGTGTACGTGAGGACGAAGCGGATCACCGCCAGCACCGCGATGATGACGACGAAGCTCTCGAGTGACGGGCCGGTCGTCTTCCCGAGCGCGTCGATGGCCTGGCCGACCTCGTTGGGGATCTGGACCTGCACCGCCAAGCCGACGAACGACGCCACCAGCGAGAAGCCGAAGAGCCACTTGTGCGCCATCACCACCGGCATCATCCGGTGGAGCCACGAACCCCCGTGATCGGGCTTGATGTGGGCTCGCGGCGGTGAATACCGCGGCGTCACGCCCATGGGAACGAACGGCGACGTGACGTCAGCGCCGAATGCCCCCATCTCGATCGTCACTTGTCGCCCTCCAGGCGGGTCTCCCGCTTTCGATCGAGGGCGACGTTCCACCAGTCGAGCCCGGTCGGCGCGTCGTCGAAGTAGCCCGCGATCTCGTCGAGGCGCGCCTCGGCGGCGGCGTCGGCAGCGGTGAGGAGCTTGGTGCCGTCGCGGGTCAGCAGCAGGGTCAGCCGCCGCCGGTCCTCCGGGTCGGGGCGCCGCTCGACCAGGCCGCGCCCCACGAGGCCGTCGACCACCGCGGTCACCGACGGCGGGCTCACCGCCAGGCGCCGGGCCAGCACCGACGATGCGGTCGAACCCTCGCCCAGCAGCGCGAGGACGCGGTACTGCGGCAGCGACAGGTCGAGCGGCGCCAGCGCCAGCTCCACCTGCTTCGCCAGGCGGGCCACCGCCCTCGCCGCCCCGGTGATCGTGCGCGCCTTGGTCATCATTCGATCCCCACATGGTTAGGGTATCGAATGATGTGCCGGTGCCCCAGAATGCCGGTGTGGGCGGTTTCGAGGGCGCTCGGGGGGCGGTGCTCCTGACCGGCGCGCGCGGCGTCATCGGCCGCGCGACCGCGCCGCGCCTGCTGCGGGATGGGTGGGACGTCCGCGCGTTCGACCTCGTCGACGGCGACGACCTCCGCGACCCGCTCGCCGTCTGCGACGCGGCGGCGGGGTGCCGGGCGATCGTGCACGCGGGTGCCATCCCCCACGACTCCAAGGGCACGCCCACCGAGATCACCGCCACCAACGTGCTGGGGACGTGGCACGTGCTGCTCGCCGCCGAACGCCACCGCATCGAGCGCGTCGTGTTCTTCTCGTCGGTGCAGGTGTTCGGCTGCTCGGAGGGTGAAGGCCGTCCCGACCACCTGCCCATCGACGACGACCACCCGCGCCGCGCGTCACGCACCTACGGGAGCTCGAAGCGCCTCGCCGAGGACCTGTGCGCGACCTGGTCGGCCCGCACGCGCATCCCGACCGTCGCGTTGCGGCCGGTCGCGACCTACACGTCGGAGCAACTCGCGCGGCTCGACGCCGGCCGGTTGGAGTTCGGCGCGTTCGTGCACGTCGACGACGTCGCCGATGCGGTGGCGCGGGGACTCGACGCGCCGGTCGACATCCACACGCGCCTCCTGCTCAGCGCCGGCGGAGACGTCGACGCGTCGCGAGCGCGGGACGTGCTGGGCTGGGTGCCCAGGCACGACCAGGTCCCACGGCACGGGCGGCACACGTGGAGCGCGAGACTGGATCCCACGCGAGCGTGGCGGAACCGGCAGACGCGCCAGGTTTAGGTCCTGGTGTCCGCAAGGACGTGGGAGTTCGAGTCTCCCCGCTCGCACAAAGGTTCCGCCCTGCTCCGAGGCACGCTCGCTTACCCCTTACCTAAGTTGTTGTTGACGGGCTGAGCCCGTCGGTGTCGAGAACGCCGGGCTCCTTCGAACTGCGGATGCCAGATCGTCGGTTATGCGTCGCGGCAGCGCCGTGGCCCGTTTCTGTTTCCGCCCGAAGATGACACTCCTGACCTTCGCGGGTCAGCGGATGGCTTCAGCGGCTGGGAAGGTCCAGGTGCCGTCGAGGACCTCGGGCCGTGGCTGGTAGAGCCGGACGGTGTAGTTCCAGCCTTCCATGAGATGGAGGCAGTTGGGTCTGCCGTCGCCGCAACCTCCGAGGTGGACGACGGTGGAGCCGTCCGCTTCCTTGCGGGCGGTGATCTGGTTCACGCTGCATCCGCCTTCGTCGCTGTCTTCGAAGAAGCCCTGCGCGTTGTAGAGCGAGATCGACCAGAACGCGTCGACGGGTACGTCGCGCACGATGATGCGGTACTCGCCGATGGGGAGACCGGGCTCGACAGTCAGGTAGAAAGCTTCTTCTTCGGGGAGTCCTCCCCAGCCGATCGCCGCGCCGATGAGATGGCGGACCGGATCGACGGTGTCGCGTTGACCGAACATTCGCTCGGTCCCGGAGACGGTCTTGCCGACCTGGGTGAGCGCGTCGCGTACAGCGGTGAAGGACTCCTCGTCATAGTCGGGCATCACCAGCGGTTCGGCCGACCCGGCTCTCAGCCCCAAGCCGTCCTGCACCGCATTCGCGGCTGCCACCTCTTCGGGATCGGCAGGATCGACGAACACCCGCATCGCAAGGAGGACATAGCGGGTCGCGTGGTCGCCCATGGAGAGCGTGTGCTCGCCGGGCGTGTGGATCACCTGGTCGATGTAGTGGTCCTGACTGACGACCGTGAGCGTCGCGTAGCGGCCACCGGCGTCCGGCATGGTCACGACCGCATCTTCGGCCAGATCGACGACCGCGAAGCTGTAGAGCGTGTCGCGGTTCATGCGCACCACGGTCTGTTGATCGAGCGGCGTCGGCTGCCGGTTGTGCCGCCATCGGTTGATGCCGCCACCTGCGGTCATCAGATTGGTCATCATCCGGTTCGACTCGGCGCGCACGAAGTTGTCGATCGTCACCCTGATCTTGTCGCCCACGTCGTTCTTAGTCCCAGGGATCGAAGTTCGCGGCGTCCTCGGTGCACCCCTGATACATGTTCTCCAAGTCGTCCGCCACGATGTGTGCCAGCCCCTTCGTGTCCAAGATGAGATCGCGGTCGAGGGTCTTCGCTGTGAACTGCCAGCCTGCGGCCAACGCCAGCCGTTCCCCGAGCTTCGGGAGGTCGGCCTCCGTGAGGTCGGTGGCTTTGTGGTTCGTGTAGGTCTGCATCACGTACGTCACCCCTTCGGGCGAACGCAGCGAGAACACGGGCGATCCGGAGAGGAACTCGTACTTCGAGACCCGCTGAATCTGGCCCGGGCGATACGCGAGTGCAGCCTGACCCTCTGCGGGCGTGAAGTTGGCGGGCATCTGCATCTTCGCGACGAAGTTGAACATGAGCCCTTGGAACTCGCGAGGTTCGCCCACCAATGCGATCGTCAGATGATCCATCATCCAGAACCGGCGCGGGTTCTTCCAGACCGCATCCGACCCCGTGTCCCTGGCGAGCGCGTCCACGTCGATTGCGTCGAACTGCTCGACCGGACATTGGTTGAGCCCAGTGGTGTTGAACACGAGCGCGTCGAGGTGTCCCGCGTCGCCCTTCATCAGGAAAATCTCGCCTTGCGCGTACCCACGCGCCTTCTCGACGTACGCAGATGTCTCGCTCACGCGCCATACCTCCCCGGGGGCGAAGATCGTCCCCGTCAGCCTGGTCCGGTGAACCCGACGACAGCCAGGGCCGAAGGTCACCAGAGTCACGCGACACCCTCCGACACAAACCGCCAACTCGTCCTGGTGTCCGCAAGGAGGTGGGAGTTCGAGTCTCCCCGCTCGCACTGGCTCTGACCTGTGCTTTCGCGCTGCCGACGGCGGCCGCGATCAAGCAGATGCTCGCAGCGCGACCACGGCGTCCGGCTCGAGCACGCGGAAAGAGAAGCTCTCCTCGAGGTAGAGCGTGACCGAGTCTCCGTCGTGGTGGTGGTAGCCGATGGCGATGTCCTGTCCGCTCTCGAACTCGAAGTCGCCGCCGCGCTGACTGACGACGACGCTGCAACCCGCACCCGGCGCCCAGACCACCGGGCCGCCGCCGAGGATCTCCTCGAGGTGGTTCAGCAGTGGATAGCCACCGTGCTCAGTGGTCTCGACGATGCGTGTGTAGTGCTCGGGCGCGAGGGCGATGCCGTACGGACCACCCACGCCGGCGCGCCGGAGAGCGTCGACCGCTCGCGCGACGACCGACGGGTACGCGTCGGCGTCATCTGCGAGCGACAGCTCGTCGTGGCTGGTCGCCTCGGCGAGGCCGACGATGCCCGCCGCCCCGTAGCCCTGGAAGACGGCGTGGTTCTCGGCCAGGGCGAGGTCGCGCGTGGCGCGGTCGAGCGCTTCGAGATCGGGATCGCGCGCGCCGCGATCGACGGCTTCGAGCTCCGCCCGGCGCAGGGTGAACGGCGCCCGCAACTCCACCAGCGGGAGGACGGCGCGCTGGCGCGCGATGAGCCCCTCGAGCGGCGCGTCGACCGACAGCGTGCGACCGAGCGGCGTCGCCGAATGCTCCCAGCCGTGCGGCCCGGCGAAGTCGACGAGCTTGCGGGCGGCGAGCTGCGCGGTGAGCCGCGACCGGGCCTCGTCGTCGATGACGGCCCACGTGGAGTCCGAGATCGGGGCCTGAGCGCGGAGGAGGTGGTCGGTCATGACGCCTCCCGCAAGCTGCCGATGCCCAGGCCGCGGCCCTCGGTTCCCGCCGCCGCGACGAGCGGCTCGGGCGGCGCGTCCTCCACCGAGGCGAGCGGGCCATCGGTGAACAGGTAGAGGCGCAGCTGCGCGTCGAGCTCCGGATCGCGGCGACGGACCCATTCCAGGGCCATCGCCGCGTGCTCCTTCTCGTCGTCGCGGTTGTGCACCAGCACCGACGCCAGCTCGGCGTTTCCGGTGGCGCGGGCGCGCTGGTCGTACCAGTCGATCGCCTCGAGCTCTTCGACGAGCGACTCGATGGCGCGGTGATGGTCGACGGTCTCGTCGTCGAGCAGCTCGGGCTGCTCGTGCAGACCCTCGTGGGACATGGCAGGTACCTCCTGCGGCGGGGGGCGCGGCGCCCGCGGGCACGAAGGGTCGCGGGCCTTCGATACCAGCATCTCCGAAGTTCCAGGAGTCGAACCTCGCGTCAGCCGCCGCGAGCCTCGACGGCGCGCCCGCGGTACGCGCCCTCAGGTGAGCGTGACCACCAGCATCAGCGCACCGAACGCCAAGCTGTAGATCGCGAACGGCGTGAGGGTGCGGGTCTGGAACCAGCGGGTCAGGAACCGCACCGAGATGTAGGCGGCGATCCCGGCGGCCAGACTTCCCACGAGCACCTGCCCGCGCACGTGGTCGCCGTTGTGTCCGAGCAGGTCGGGCAGCTTGTACACGCCCGCGGCGAGGATGACCGGCGTCGCGAGCATGAACGAGAGGCGCGCCGCGTCCTCGTGGTCGAGGCCGCGGAGCAGGCCCGCGACCATGGTGACTCCTGAGCGGCTGATGCCGGCGAACAGCGCGAGGATCTGCGAGCTTCCGATGAACAGGCCCTCGCGCAGGTCGAGCGTGTCGAGATCGCGGCCGACCTCGTGCGCGAGGTCGGCGTGGTGGCCGTGCTCCTCCACCAGCTCGCGCGTCGCCGCGCGACGACGGAGCCGTTCGCCCGCGAGCAGGATCAGCCCGTTGACGCAGAGGAAGATCGCGGCCGCCGTCGGCTTGGCGAACAGCGTGCGCAGGTTGTGCTCGAACACCAGGCCGACGATGCCGACGGGGATCGTGCCGAGCACCAGCAACCACGCCATGCGCTCGTTCGGTGCGTCGATGCGCCGCTTCGCGATCGACGACACGAACCCCCGGACCACGTCGACCCAGTCACGCCAGAAGAAGATCACCAGCGCGATCGCCGTCGCGACGTGCAGCCCGACGAGGAACGCCAGGTAGAACGACTCGTCGGCCGCTTGGCCCGCGACCAGCGAGTGCCACCCGAGCAGCTCGGGGACGAGCACCGAGTGCCCCAGGCTCGACACCGGGAAGAGCTCGGTGATCCCCTGGAGGATCCCGATGACGATCGCCTGCAGGTACGACATCGTCGACTGGGCGAGCGGCCAGATGGGGGCCGCGAGGTGCATGGGTGTCTCCCTGCGTCGCGAGCGGGCGGCGCAGTCTCACCGGCGCCGACTGATTGCCCGCTGAATATCGCGCACTTCGGCTGCCCGTGCCGAGAAACGTCGATGGGCGTCGCCCGCGGCTCCTACGTCGGAGGGACCGCCGGGGTGAAGCGGAAGAGCTTCTCCGCGTTGCCGCGCTGGATCTTGTACTGGGTCTCCGCCGGCAAGCCCCTGAGCAGCTTCTTGGCGACGCCGATGCAGTCGGGCCACGTGGTGTCGCTGTGCGGGTAGTCGGTCTCGAGCATCACGTTGTCCTCACCGATGATGTCGAGGGAGCGCAGCCCCGACGACTCCTCGATGAAGCAGCCGAAGATGTGCTCGCGCACCACGCGGCGCACGTCGAGGTGGTCGAGGTCGGCCATGATCTGCTCGGTCGCCACGTCGTTGTTGTAGAAGGCGGTGCCGATGCTCTTCGCCCAGTGCCGTTGCTTGTCGATCACCTGCTCGGCCCGTTCGATGAAGTACGGCATCCAGCCGATGTTCCCTTCGGAGAGCGCGATCTTCACGCCCGGCATCCGCTCGAAGACGTCGCTGAACAGCCACGCGAGCATGGTGCCGGCGGCGCGAACCGCGCCGAACGTGAGGTTGGCGAGGCCGGGCGCGTCCGACGAGATCGTGGGCATCGTCGACGACGACCCGACGTGCATGCACACCACCATCTGGAGGTCCTGTGCGGCCGCCAGCACCGGGTCCCAGTAGCGCTTCGGATCGTGGATGGTGGGGAGACCGAGCGGTTCGGGGTTCTCCGAGAACGCGAACGCGGTCGCGCCCTTGCCCGCGCTGCGCTCCATCTCGACCGCCGCCGCCGTCGGATCCCACAGCGGGATGATGATCAGCGGGATGTAGCGACCGGGTGCGCTGCCGCTCCACTCGTCGATCATCCAGTCGTTGTACGCGCGCACGCACAGCAGCGCGAGGTCCTTGTCGGTCGCCTCCCAGAAGATCTGCCCGCAGAAGCGCGGGAACGAGGGGAAGCACAGCGAACCGAGGATGCCGGCGCGGTCCATGTCGGCCACGCGCGCGATCGGGTCGTACGCCGCCGGGCGCATCTCGGAGTACGGCACGGGGAGCGGCGTGAACTCCTCCTTGCGCTTCCCCGCGGTGACCGAGAGACCCGAGGTCGGGACGCGCTTGTCCTCGTACACCCATGTGTCGCCCGACGTCATGTGCGGTGCGAGGTCGTGGTACTTCGCGGGGAGGCGATCGATCCACACGTTCGGTGGTTCGATCACGTGGTCGTCGACCGACACCAGCCAGTCGAGCTCGGGTGCGTTCACATCCATGACGCCTCCTCGGCCTTCCTAGACGAGCCGGTACAGCTTGGCGGCGTTCTCCCAGAGGACCTTCCGCTTGTCGTCCTCACCGAGGGGCGTGAACCACTCGTCGGTCAGCGCCTTCGAGTTGGGCCAGGTCGTCTCGGAGTGCGGGTAGTCGCTGGCCCACATGATGTTGTCGATGCCGATGTGGTGGCGCTCCCGCAACCCGACGGGATCCTCCATGAACGTGCCGAACACCTGCCGTCGGAAGTAGTGGCTGGGTGGATCCTCGAGCTCGCTCTTGGTCCAGTGCCGGTGCTTCTCCCAGAGATGGTCGGAGTAGTACTCGAAGAACGAGATCCATCCGATCTGGCCCTCGACGGCGACGAACTGCAGCTCCGGGTAGCGCTGCATCACGAGCCCGTGGATGAGCTCCGACACCGACTCCGCCATGGTCAGCTTGCTCATGACGAGTCCGGTCATGAAGCGCGGCGCGCTCTCGTAGATGCTCGCGACCGGCGTGCCCGGCCGCCGCCCGCCCACGTGGAGACCCACGGGGAAGCCGACGTCGAGGAACGCCTCCCACATGGGGTTCCACTTCGGGTCGCCGTAATCACCCTCGGGCGGGAACAGCGGGATGTACCCGCTCACGAGGCCCGTCTGCGCCGCCGCGAACGCGATCTCCTCCGCGGCGCGCTCGGGCGTGTCGATCGGGATGGCGGCCACGCCCAGGAGACGGTCGGGCGCGTGCGACGCGTAGTCGGACAGCCAGCGGTTGTAGCCCCGGACGCTGTCGAGGCGGAGCGCGGCGTCGGTCGTCTGCAGCGGCCCTCCGACGTAGAGCACCTCGGCGTCGACGCCGTCGGTGTCCATGTCCTGGATCCGTGCGACCGGGTCCCACGCTCCGGACCGCTGCTCGTCGAGCTTGCGCACGTTGAGCTTGAACTCCTCGGGCTTCTTCCCCGCGAGGTTGTCGAGGGTCATGATCGGCGTGCGCTTGCCCTCGAAGACGCGCACGTCGCCGTCGTCGGTGTGCTCGACGCGCGGCGCACGATCACGGAACTCGGGTGACAGGTAGTTCGGCCACGCCGCGTCGGGCATGGTCACGTGCGAGTCGGAGGAGATGAGCCGGTAGTCGGTCATGGCTGCCTTCCTGTCTCGGGTCCCGGCGTCAACCGAAGACGACGGGGATGCCGTTGGGGCCCCGGTGCTCGAGGCCGATGATCCGCACCGGCGGCGCGTCGGGATCGATGCGGAGGTTCGGGAGGCGGTCGAGGACCGCGTTCATCGCCACCCACATCTCGGCGCGCGCGACGTGCATGCCGAGGCAGACGTGAGGTCCGCCCGCGAACCCGAGGTTCGGCTTCGGGTCGCGGTACGGGTCGAACGCGTCGGGTCGGTCCCAGCGCGTCGGATCGTGGTTGGCCGCGCCGAGGTTCATCTCGACCACGGCACCGGCGGGGATGTCGACGCCGCAGAGGGTGACGTCCTCGGTCACGAGTCGACGGAAGATCGGGTCGGTCGCCTCCCAGCGCACCGCCTCGTCGATGGCGCGTCGCAGCAGCTCGCGGTCGGCGCGCACGGCGTCGAGCAGCTCGGGCTGTCGCAGCAGGCCCACGAGCAGGATGCCGAGCTGGCGCCAGGTCGTGCCCGAGCCCGCGGTGAGGATGAGCCGAGCGAACCCGTAGACCTCGTCGTCGGTGAGGAGCTGGCGCTCGCCGCGCTCGTCGATCTCCGCTTCGACCAGCATGGTGATGAGGTCGTCCTGCGGGCTGCGACGGCGGTCGTCGATGACGCGCCGCAACATCTCCGTCGTGCGCTCGTGGCGCGCCGCGACCGCGACCGGGTCGGCCCCGCGCATCGGGTTCCCCTCGGCGCCCTCGCGGAACTCGAACGCCTCGTCGCGGGTGAGCCCGAAGCTGGCGGTGATCGTCTGCAGCGGGATGCGCGCGCACAGATCCGTGTTGAGCTCGGCGTGGCCCTGGTGCTCGATGGCGGAGATCGCCTCGTCGACCAACGTGGTGATCCACTGGTCGATCCACCACTCCGCCCGCTTGGGCGAGAAGGCCGGCTGCACGAGCGCGCGGTAGCGCCGATGCTCGTCGCCCACCATCTCGAGGATGGTGCGGCCGAACATCGCGGTGGTGAGTCCGGCGTAGAACGTGGACGAGAACACCAGGTTCTCTCGCAGCACGGTGTCGTTCGCCTCGTACGAGAGCGCGGAGAACGTCGGTCCGTCGCGCAACGAGCTCAGGCCACCGCGCGGGTAGCCGAGCAGCTCGCGCACCGATCCTTCGTGCACCGGGGCTGCGTCGAGCAGCTCGGCGAAGGCCGGGTACGGATCCTCGACCAGGATGCCTCCGTCGGTCGCCATCACGTGGCGCTCGACGTCGTACAGGTCGGCGAACCGCTCGCGCTCGGAGGCCGACGTCATGGCGACGTGCCGGCCAGCAGCTCGTAGGAGCCGAGCTCGTCGGCGGCGGTCCCCAACCGCCGCAGCAGCTGCGCGATCACCTCCGGACGCACGTACACGGTGATGCCCCAGAGGAAGAACCCGTGCACCACACCCTTCCGGTACCCGTCCCAGGCGTCGTCGAGCTCGGGCACCGTCGTCACACCGGCAGCGCCGAGCGCGTCGAGGTAGTGCTGCAGCAGGTCGCGCTCGTTGGCGGCCCGCACGTCGGGCTCGAGCGCCGACGCGATGTGGTAGCCGACGTCGATCCACCACGGGGCGAACTGCGTGACCTGCCAGTCGAGCAGGCAGGCGCGATCGTCGCCGTCGAGGAACGTGTTGCCGACGTGCGCGTCGCCGTGCGCGATCGTCCACCCGGGACCCGGGGTGTGCGCGGCCAGGCTGCGATACGCGTCGACCAGACCCTGTGCGCGGCGCGTGCCGTCGGGCACCCCGGCGCCGTTGGGACCGTCGAAGTTGGCGCTGATCTCGTTCAACCCCCGCACGTTCAGGATGAACTGCAGCCGGGTTGCGAGGGATTCGTGCTGCGCGACGATCTCGGGCTGCTCCCACGCGTACGCGTGCAGCACCGCCAGCTGTCCGAGCAGCTCGGCGGTCCGCTCGACGGTGCAGTCGTCGAGCGCATCGCAGAACACCGCCCCCTGCTCCACCGCGTCCTGCGTGATCACCACGCCGTGGTCGGTGACCGGATCGACATCGGCCCACACGCTGTTGAGCGTGCGCACGCCGATCGGGTGCGCGAGATCGCGGTAGAAGCACGCCTCGGGCACACCGGCCTGGCGACTGCCATGGCCGGCCTCCGAGAAGTAGCCCTTGGCGCACAGCGCGGTCGGCAGTCCGTCGGGGATGTCGCCCTCGATCGTGAAGCGCGCGTTCGTCGACACGCGCTCGACGATCGGTCCCGGGGTGACACGGGTGATGTGCAACCCGGGGAACCGGGTCGAGAGCGCACCTTCGAGCCACTCCGGCGTCAGGAGCTCGGCGAGGGTCGCGGGGACGGAGATGCTGGTTGCGCTCATGAAGCAGGTGCCGCCGCGGTCGTCGTGGTCGCGGTCTCACCGCTCTTCGCCGCCGCCAGCGCGTCGGGTGAGCCGACCAGCTTGCCCTTGATCGGCTTGCCGCTCTTCGGGAACAGCACGAACTTCCCGTTCTTCAGCTGGAGGTAGTAGCCGCAGTTGGTCGACGGGATCTTCCCCCGACCACCGAGACTCACGTCGACAGCGGCGCAGCCGAGGCCGGCCTGGTCGTAGGTGCCCATGCCGTGGCCGGCGTCGATCAGGCTCTGGCGGGTCGGCGACTTGCCCGCCCCTTCGAGCGACTTGATGGCGTAGTCGGCGAGGATGTAGCCGGTGTAGATGCCGAAGTCGGGGACGCCGGTGTAGTCGGCGTACTTCTTCAGGTCAGACCGGAACTTCTTCACCGCGGGATCGCTCGTCAGCTCCACCGGCTTCAGGCCGAGCGTGAAGACGGTGCTGTCGGGCAGCTGGGTGGCGGCCGGCGAGTCGAGGAAGTCCTGCCCGTAGCCCTGGGCCATCATCGTGGCCTTCATCTCCACGTTGTTCTGGACGAGGCCCTGGGCGATCGCGATGTCGGTCGACGCCGCCATCGGCAGGTACACCGCATCCGCACCCGAGTTCTTGATGCCGAGCACGAGCGGGCCGACGTCGGAGGTGCCGAAGTCGACCGATGTGTTGGTGTACGTCGACTTCAACCCGACCTCGGGCACCGCGTAGTTCATGAACGCCTTGGCACTCGACACCGACGACGACGCCGCCCCGTACGCGAGGGCCCCGGCCTTCTTGGCGCCGAGCATCTTCATCACCCGCGCCGGACCGTCATAGGTGAGGTCGCCGAACGGGTTGCTGTTGCCCGTCGACGAGAGGATGGCCTCGTTGCCCTTCTCCTGGTAGTAGGTGCCGTCGACGCCGTTGCCGATCATGGGCACGCCGGCGTCGAGCAGGTAGCGGTAGGTGAGGAACGCGAAGGGCGACTCGTTCACGATCGCGAACACGTGCTCGTTCTCCACCAGGTCTCTCGCCTGCGTGAGGTTGGCGCCGGACGACGCGTCGTCACGGTCGACGACCTCGATCTTGCGTCCGTTCACGCCACCCGCCGCGTTCTGCGCGTCGATGCGCGCCTTGAAGCCGGTGACACCGCTCCCCGAGATCGGAGCCGCGAGGCCGGTGCCCGGGTAGATGAATCCGAGCTTGATGGCGTTGGCTGTCACCCCGTCGTCCTGGGCGGGCACCGCCGCGCCGCTCGCGGTTGCCAGCCCCACCGTCGCCAAGGCGGCGACGACGCCTGCGCCGACGACGGCGCGGACCCTTCGTGATCGTCTGCTCGTCACTTTCAGTTCCCCCCTTGCTCGGTCCTACGTCCTTCGAACTGGTAGCGCGACGACTCGCGCGCGAACCGTCAGGTGCTCGTTCCGCCGATCGCGCGCAGGCAGAACTGCCAGAGCTCCTCGGCGATCGCGTGCGCGTCGGTCTCGCTCTCCGCGTATGCGTAGTGGTGGAAGACCGCCATCACGAGCTTGGTCACGTACCACGCGTCGCGCAGCGGATCGTCCGACGCGAGGATGCCCTCCTGGTTCGCGAG
>DASUAS010000464.1:0-4220 GCA_035763625.1 Acidimicrobiia bacterium | reverse complement strand
CGGGAATCGTGGATCGCACTCCGGTGTCGGAGCGCGTGAGTTGGGTCGCGCAGCTGCACCTCACGCTGCAGTTCCGAGTCGACGCCTTCTCGGCCACGATGATCCTCGTCATCGCCGGCATCGGTGTGGCGGTGATGGCGTACGCGGCGCGCTACTTCGGGCCGACCGAACGTGACCTCGGGCGCATCGCCGGACTGCTGGCCATCTTCGCCGGCGCGATGGTCGGTCTCGTCGAAGCCGACAACGTCTTCTTCTTCTACGTGTGCTGGGAGGTCACGTCGATCACGTCGTACCTGTTGATCGGCAACGCGTACGAGAACCCGCGTGCGCGGGCGGCCGCGCTCCAGGCACTGCTGGTGACGAGCGCCGGCGGACTGGCGATGCTGGGCGGCCTCGTCCTCCTCGGCGCCGAGACCGGGAGCTACTCGTTCACCGGGATCGTGAGCGGTGGGGTGCCGGCGGGTGCGACGGTCACCGCCGCGGTGCTCCTGGTGCTGCTCGGTGCCTTCACCAAGTCGGCGCAATACCCGTTCCACTCGTGGCTCCCGGGTGCGATGACGGCCGCGACGCCGATCAGCGCGTACCTGCACTCGGCCACCATGGTCACCGCGGGCGTGTACCTCGTCGCCCGCCTCGCGCCCGCGTTCGCTTCCCTCGACGTCTGGCGCCCGCTCGTGCTCGGCGTCGGAACCGTCACGTTCGTCCTGGGTGCGCTGCGCGCGCTCCGGCAGCACGACCTGAAGCTCATGCTCGCGTTCGGGACGGTGAGCCAGCTCGGACTGATGATGGTGCTGTTCGGCGCGGGTACCGCGTCGGCGGCAGTCGCGGGATGGGCGTTGCTGGTGGCGCACGCCCTGTACAAGGGCGCGTTGTTCATGGTCGTCGGGATCCTCGAGCACGAGACGGGGACCCGTGACCTCCGTGAGCTCCCGGTGCTCGGCCGCCCGTGGAGGTGGGTCAAGATCGCCGCCGCGATGAGCGCGGCGTCGATGGCCGGGCTGCCGATCGTCGCCGGGTTCGTCGCCAAGGAAGCCGCGTACGAGGCGTACATCGACGCGACGTTCGGTGGGCCCTGGGTCGTGCTCGCCGCGATCGTCGCGGGCTCCGCGGTCACCGTCGCGTACGCGTTCCGGTTCTACTGGGGCGCGTTCGTCGCTCCGGGTCGTCGTCCGACCGATTCGACCGCGGCGAGCGTGACGACGACCGCGACCCCGCCGGTTCCGGTGTGGCAGTTCACCACCCCGGCGCTCGCGCTCGCCGCGGGGACGCTCGTGCTCGGCCTCGTGCCCGGTGTCGTCGACGCGTTGGCGGAGACGTCGGCGCGCGCGCTGGGCGCCACCCGCTTGATCCCTCACCTGGCGCTCTGGCACGGCTGGGGCGCCGCGCTCGGGCTCACCGCGCTGACCCTCGTCGCCGGGTTCGCAGTCGTGGTGGGCGATCGAACCGTGCAACGGGTGCTCACGACCGGCTCGCGCGTCCCCGACGGTGACCGCGTGTTCCTCGACGTGCTCCGTGGTCTCGCCGCCACCGCCCGGCGCGTCACCGGCGTCGTGCAGAGCGGCTCGCTGCCGGTGTACGCGGGGGTCATCCTGGCGACCGCGGCGGCGCTGCCACTGGTCGTGCTGGCCACGTCGGGCACGTGGCCGGGGCTCCCGGAGCTCGTGGGCCAGGTCGGCGACGTCCCCGTGGTCGGCATGCTCGTCGTCGCCGCGTTGGGCGCGGCGACGGTGCGCCGCCGGTTCTCCGCCGCGCTCTTCCTCGGCGCCGCGGGGTACGCGATGGCCGGCCTCTTCGTCGTGTACGGCGCACCCGACCTCGCGCTCACCCAGGTCGCGGTCGAGACCCTGTCGACCGTCGTGTTCGTCCTGGTGCTGCGATGGCTCCCGGAACGGTTCGAGCGGCAGTCGACGACGCGCCGCCGGGTCATGCGGCTGGCGATCGCGGGCCTGGTCGGAGCCATGGTGTTCGTGTTCGCCATCACTGCCGGCAGCAGCCGCACGGAACATCCGATCTCCGGCGAGATGGTCGAGCGGGCGGTGCCGGACGGGCACGGACGCAACGTGGTCAACGTCATCCTCGTGGACTTCCGTGGCTTCGACACGCTCGGGGAGATCACCGTGCTGGTCGCGGCGTCGATCGGCGCGGTGGCGTTGGCGCGCGTCGGTCTGCGGGCGTCGGCGCGCCAGCGCGCGTCGGACCCCGAGGCACCCGACCCCGCCGAACGGCTCGTGTTCGTCGAGCTCTCGGTGCAGGTCATCTTCTACGTGGTGGTGATGGGATCGCTCTGGCTGCTCTTCGCCGGTCACAACCAGCCCGGGGGCGGGTTCGTCGCCGGGCTGCTCGCGGGATCGGCGATCACGCTGCGCTACATCGCCGGCGGCATCGCCGAGGTACGGGCCCGGTCGCGGTTCCGACCGTGGACGGTGCTCGGCACCGGCCTCCTCGTGGCCGTGGTGGTCGCCGGCTTCCCGCTGCTCGGCGGCGGCTCGGTCCTCGACGTCGCCAGTGGAGCGCTCGACCTGCCGGTGATCGGCGACGTCCACCTGAGCTCCGCGCTGGCCTTCGACATCGGCGTCTACCTCACGGTCATCGGGATGGTGCTCATGGCGTTCGAGGCGTTCGGCGATCGGCCGAGGGCGACGTCGTGACCGTCCTGCTGGCGGCCACCGCGGCGTCGCTGTTCGGCATCGGGACGTACCTGATCCTGCAGCGCAAGCTCAGTCGCATCATCATCGGGCTCGCGCTGCTCACGCACGGCGCCAACGTGCTGCTGATCGGCTCCGGGCAGCGCGGTGATCCGCCGCTGATCGGCGAGGGTCCCACGAAGGGCTTCAGCGATCCGCTGCCGCAGGCCTTGGCGCTCACGTCGATCGTGATCACCTTCGGCGTGACCACGTTGCTGCTCGCGCTGGCCTTCCGCAGCTGGTTGCTCACCCGCGACGACGAGGTCGAGGACGACGTCGGCGACCGGGCGGTCGCGTCGGGCGCCGACGTCGCCACTCCCTTCGAGAGCGATGCGGCCGTCGCGGCGGACGTCGATCTCGACGCCGGGGAGCAGGCGCCATGAGCTGGCTCGTCCCCGTGCCGATCGTGCTGCCCCTCCTCGGAGCCGCGGTGTCGATCCTCGTGGGTCGGTCGCGCGTCGCGCAGCGCGCGATCGCGGTGTCGATCCTCGCGGTCGTCACCGTCGTCTCGGTGGTGCTGCTCGTGTCGGTCGACCAGCACGGCCCGATCGTGGCGCAGGCAGGTGGTTGGCCCGCCCCGCTCGGCATCACCCTCGTCGCGGACCGGTTCTCCACGATCATGCTCGTCATCGGGTCGTTGACGTTGGTCTCGGTGCTCGTCTTCGCCATCGGCGAGCCGGGAGCCGAACGGAACCACGTCGGCTTCCAGTCCGTGTACCTCGTGCTCACCGCGGGCGTCGCCGCGTCGGTCCTCACCGGCGACCTCTTCACGATGTTCGTGGCCTTCGAGATGATGCTCACCGCGAGCTACGTCCTGCTGACGCTCGGCGGTCGCGCGGAGCAGGTGCGTGCGGGCATGACGTACGTGGTGATCAGCCTCATCGCGTCGTCGCTGTTCATCACCGCGCTGGCGTTGCTCTACGCCGCGACCGGGACCGTCAACATGGCCGATCTCGCGCGGCGGATCCCAGAGCTCTCCACCGGTCTCCAGAGCGCGTTCGCGGTGCTCCTCTTCGTCGTGTTCGGCATCAAGGCCGCGGTCTTCCCGCTGTTCTTCTGGCTGCCCGACAGCTATCCGACCGCCCCGTCGCCGATCACCGCGGTCTTCGCCGGGTTGCTCACCAAGATCGGCATCTACGCCCTCATCCGCACGCAGACCCTGTTCTTCCCTGCGGACGCTCGCCCGGGCACGCTCCTCCTCGTCGTCGCCGCGGTCACGATGTTGGTCGGCGTCCTCGGCGCCATCGCCCAGGACGACGTCAAGCGGATCCTGTCGTTCACGATCGTGAGCCAGATCGGCTACATGGTGATGGGGCTGGGTCTGTTCACGGTGGCGGGGGTCGCGGCGGCCGTCTACTCGATCATCCACCACGTCATCGTGAAGACGACGCTCTTCCTCACCGGTGGGCTCATCGAGCACGCCGCAGGCTCCAGTCGGTTGCGTCGCATCGGTGGGATGATGCGCAGCACGCCGTTCCTGGCCGCGATGTTCCTGCTCGCCGCCCTGAGCCTGGTCGGGGTGCCGCCCTTCTCCGG
>DASUAS010000463.1:0-6584 GCA_035763625.1 Acidimicrobiia bacterium | reverse complement strand
TGGTGAGCGGTCCGACGGGCTACGAGGCACTCGAGGTTCTCATCGTCGACGCGTGCACGTGGCTCGATCCGACCGGGGGCGCGCTCGTGCTCGAGCTCGCACCGCATCAGGCCGATCGGGCTCGCGAGCTCGCGACGGCGGCGGGGTTCACCGATGTGCGTGTCGACCGCGACCTCGTCGGTCGCGCGCGCGTCCTCGTGGCTCGACTCGCTCCCGCGCCCGGCGAATCCTCCGCCTGACCGCGATAGCGTCGGCCGCATGACGCTGTGGCCGGAAGAGTACGAAGGACTGCGCGACGAGGCCCGCTCGATGGCGCAGTCGATCATCGAGATCATCGGCGGCGCCGGTGACGCCGCGGTGCCGACCGACCGCGACGAGCGCGTCCGCGGGCAGCGGGAGATGATGAAGGCGCTCGAGGCCGAGTCGCCGGCGGGTGTCGACCAGGTGATCGCCGGTGTGCCGTGTCGCGTCTTCCGGCCCGACGGGCCGGCGCGCGCGATCTACCTGCACTTCCACGGCGGAGCGATGATGTTGGGCTCGCCGCTGATGAACGACGTGAGCAACGCCGACATCTCGTCGCGCTTCGGACTCGCGGTCGTGTCGGTCGACTACCGCCTCGCGCCGGAGCACCCGCACCCCGCGGGCTCTGACGACTGCCTCGCGGTCGCGCGCTGGTTGGTCGAGCAGGGTGAGACCGAGCTGGGCACCGCTCGGCTCGTCATCGGTGGCGAATCGGCCGGTGGCTACTACGCCGCGCTGACGCTGCTGCGCGTGCGCGACGAGCTCGACGCGATCGACCGCTTCCTCGGCGCCAACCTCGTGTTCGGCGCGTACGACCTCTCGGGGACGCCGTCGGTGCGTGGCGCCCGTCCCTCCGATGTCCCCGACATCCTCACCGACGGGCTGTTCGAGTTCGTCAACGAGTGCTTCCTCCCCGGTCTCGCGCCCGACGAGTGCAGGGTGGCGAGCATCTCCCCGCTCTACGCCCACCTCCAGAACATGCCGCCGGCGCTCTTCACCGTCGGCAGCGCCGACCACCTGCTCGACGACAGCCTCTTCATGGCCGCCCGATGGGCCGCCTACGGCAACGAGTCGGAGCTCGCCGTGTACCCCGACGGCATCCACGGGTTCAACGGCTTCCCGATGGAGCTTGCCAAACGGGCCAACGAGCGAATCGACGCGTTCTTCGAACGCGTGCTGGGCTGATCGACATGGCCGACGAGCTCGACGTCGATGCGATGATCGCCCGCTTCCGCGAGCGCGCGTCCGCAGTGCGCGATCGCCCGTTGCCGCCGGTGGCCGGCGCGGAACGGCAGCGCTTCGTGGAACAGGCCCAGCGCGACTTCCAGGACTTCGCCATCATCGGCGACGCCACCTGGGACTTCTCCGACGGCATCCTCACCCTGAAGATCGACCTGAACGGCTGACCCCACGAACATGCCTCAGCGTTGCGGCACTGTGCCGCAACGTTGACGCCAGAACGGTCAGCGGTGGCGTTCGTCGAGCCGTTCGTTGCGGTCGAGGTGTTGGAGCACGGCGCGATCGACTGCCACCCAGATCGTCTTGGAGAACGGGTAACCGAACGTCGGCACGATGATCATCAGCGGGATGAGCACCGCGAGCAGCGGCACCACCGGGATGTCGGGCGCGGTGATCGCGAGCCCGACCGCGAATGCGGCCACGAACACGGCGGCCGCGATCCCGATGTTGATCGCGAGCGCGCCGGCCCAGTAGCCCTGCTCGCGCTCGAAGTGCAACCGACAGCGCGGGCAGTCGTCGACCATGGTGAACCAGCGCTTGAAGAGGTGGCCGCGGCCGCAACGCGCGCACCGCTTGGTGAAACCCCACCAGAGCATCCGTGCACGGCTCGTCGTCATGCGTCGTCCTCGGCGTCGACGGTGGGCCACATCGGTACTCCGGGCGTGGCCGAGTCGGGGCAGATCGAACGGTACCGGCAGCGGATGCACACCTCCGGATCGCCCACCCCCACGAACGCCGGTGTGCTGCGGATCTCGCCCACCTCGCGGCGCAGCGAGTCTTCGATCGCGCACAGGTCGTCGGCATCGGGCTCGAACGGCTCGGGGTCGTCGACGACCTCGGCGGCGAGGTGCTCGAACCCGATCCGCAGCCGCAACCCCCGCGCCTGTGCCAGGGGCGCCAGGATCCACGCCTGGAGGCGCGCCTGGTGGTCGTCGGCGACCCGCTCGCTCCACACCTGACCGCTCTTGAAGTCGCGCGCGTCGAGCAGGCCGTCGTGCACCCAGAGCGCGTCGATGCGCGCGGTGGCCATGAACGGCGTGGTCGGGTGCGACGAGAAGCGGGCGCGCGTGACTTCGTGGCCGACGGCCTCGGCCGGGCTCGGGCAGCGCGTGGTGTGACGTTCGATCTCTCCCCAGAGACGATCGTCGTGGTCGAGCCCCCGCCGCACGAGCACGTCGCCCACGTGCTCGAGGTCGTGGCACGACCCCTCGACGTGGATCATGTGCAGGGCGTCGTGCAGGTGCTGGCCGTGCACGCCGCCGGGGTCGGTGTCGCTGGCGGGGATGCCGAAGAGCTGGTGGTCGCGCCATTCACGCGGGCAGCGCCGCCAGGTGTCGAGACCGGTCGGCGTGACGTGCAGGATCCCTGGCAGGAGGTCGGCCTTCCGGCCGTAGTGCGCCCCCTTGCGATGCTCCGGACACGCGGACACCACCGCGCACCCGCCGCAGTCGCGTCCGCTGCGAGCGACGGGATCGTCGGCTCGTTCGCGCACGATCGCGACCCGCTCGTCGAACCACGTGGTCGTCGCCGGGCGCGCGTCGGGCTCGACCACGCGCTCGACGAGCAGCCCGCGCACGAGGTCGGCCCACACGAGACGCAGCGGCGCGCCGGCGAGCCATGGCGTGAGGCGCAGGAACGCGACCTGGAGCCCCTCGAGCTCGAGCGGATCGGTGGGAGGGACCCGTCGACCCCACAGCTCGAACTGGCGGAGCTCGAAGCCGTCGTCGGCGGTGCGCAGCGGCAGGTCGATCCACCCGCCCACGCGCAGCCCGCCGCGTTCGGTCGGCTGGTCGGTGCCGGGGTCGTCCCAGCGCGCGGGTCGGTCACCGAACATGGCGACGTACCACCGCGCCGCCTGGTCGAGCACCGCGTGCTCCTCGGGGAGCACGGGCGGGTCGAGCCGGCCGCCGAGGTCGGTGAAGTCGGCCGCGGTGGGCACTGCGAGCGCGGCGTGGACGTCGCGCACCGCGGCGAGGACCGCGTCGCGCAGACGGGACCGGTGGACGGGGTCGTGCGAGCGCTCTCCGCCTTCGAACGTGCGCGCGAGCCGGCGCGCGCACATCGAGTCGGCCCGCCGCAAGAGGTACGGCGTGACGCGAGGGAGTGGTTGGGCCTCCACCCCGCCCAGGCTACGGATGGGGTGTGACGGGTCGGGGGAACCCGGTCAGCCGGTGAACCGCGGCGTCTGCGTGATCGCCGCGGGCGCCGCCGCCGGGAGGTTGCGGTTGCCGCAGCTGGTGTCGCCGACGGTGAAGCTCACGGTCACGAGGCCGTTGCCCGCGTTGTCCGGGTCGATCGCGTGGGTCGCGGCGCCGCCCGTGGGGACGAGGTTGGAGCCGCCGCCGCCACCGGCACCGCCGGTGATGTAGCCGCCTCCGCCTCCGCCGCCACCGAAGTAGCCGCCTCCGCCTCCGCCACCACCGTCACCGTTGCTGCCGCCGGTGCCGCCGTTGGTCAGCGTGCCCGCGGTAGGTGGCGTGTCGGTGATCTCCACGGGTGGGGTGTCGACACCCGGGGTGCCGCCGCTCGTCGCGCTCGCACCGCCGCCAGCATGCCGAGGCTCAAGGCCGCGGCCGCGCCGAACGCGGGGATCTTTCGCATCGTGGGGTGCCCTCCGGATGTGCGAAGTGGCGCCCTCTACCCGGATCCGTGCGCCGCGTCGTGGTACCGCTTCCCTACACTGGCGCGGTCGCCGACGCGGGAGCGCCCATGCGGATCGCCATCGGCTCCGACCACGCGGGCTTCCGCCTGAAGGAGCACTTCATCGCCGTCCTGAAGGACGACGGCCACGACGTCACCGACCTCGGCACCGACTCCGAGGAACCGGTCGACTACCCGATCTACTGCTCGCGCGTCGGGCGCGCGGTGGCCGACGGTGACGCCGAGCGGGGCATCGTGCTCGGTGGCAGCGGGCAGGGCGAGCAGCTCTCGGCCAACAAGGTCAAGGGCGTGCGGGCGGCGCTGTGCAACGACCTCTACACCGCGGAGTTCTCGCGCCGGCACAACGACGCCAACGTGCTCTCGATCGGAGCGCGCGTGGTGGGCGAGGGCCTGGCCGACGAGATCCTGCGGGTGTGGCTCACCACCGACTTCGAGGGTGGACGTCATCAGCGCCGCGTCGACGAGATCACCCAGCTCGAGAACGGAGAGATCCTGTGACCAGCCCGACCAGTTCCGACCTCGGAGCACCCTTCGACGAGCTGCGGGCCACCGACCCCGCGATCGCCGACATCGTCGCCCGGGAAGCGGTGCGGCAGAACACCACGATCCAGCTGATCGCGTCGGAGAACTTCGCCTCCCGCGCCGTGCTCGCGGCGCAGGGCTCGGTGCTCACCAACAAGTACTCGGAGGGCTACCCGGCCAAGCGCTACTACGGGGGCAACTTCGTCGTCGACGAGGCCGAGGAGCTCGCCCGCCAGCGGTTGTGCGAGCTGTTCGGCGCCGACCACGCCAACGTGCAGCCCCACTCGGGTGCCAACGCCAACATGGCCACCTACCTCGCGCTGCTCGAACCCGGCGACAAGGTCATGGGGATGCGTCTCGACCAGGGCGGGCACCTCACCCACGGCTCGCCGGTCAACGCCAGCGGCCGCCTCTACGACTTCGTCGCCTACGGCGTCGACCGCGAGTCGGAGCGCATCGACCACGACGAGGTGCGCGCCATCGCCCTCGCCGAGCGTCCGAAGCTGATCATCGCCGGCGCGACCGCCTACCCGCGCACCATCGACTTCGTCGCGTTCCGGGACATCGCCGACGCGTGTGGGGCGGTGCTCATGGTCGACGCCGCGCACATCGCCGGGCTCGTCGCCGGCGGGGCGCACCCGTCGCCGATCCCGTACGCCGACGTCGTCACCACCACGACGCACAAGACGCTGCGCGGTCCGCGCGCCGGAGCGATCATGTGTCGCGAGGAGTACGCGACCGCGATCGACAAGGCCGTGTTCCCCGGTCTCCAGGGTGGCCCGCTCATGCACGTCGTCGCCGCCAAGGCGGTCGCGTTCAGAGAAGCGCAGCAGCCCGAGTTCAAGGACTACGCGCACCAGATCGTCAAGAACTCGGTCGCCCTCGCCGACGCGCTCGCGGCTGAAGGCTTCCGCATCGTCTCCGGTGGTACCGACAACCACCTCATGCTGGTCGATCTGCGCCCCTTCGGCGTCACCGGCAAGGTGGCCCAGGAGGCCCTCGACCGCGCCGGGATCACCTGCAACAAGAACGCGATCCCCTACGACCCCGAGAAGCCCTTCGTCACCAGCGGCCTCCGCCTCGGCACCGCCGCGGTCACGACGGCCGGCATGAAAGAGCCCGAGATGCAGACCATCTCCAGCCTCATCGCCGAAGTCCTCCGCAAGGTCGACGACGAGAACATCGCGCAGGACGTCAAGGCCCAAGCCGCAGAGCTCTGCTCACACTTCACGCCCTATCCGGGCCTCTGAGCCCACTGCCCGGCGTGGATCGACACCCGCACCCGGAGACACGCCCCCTTCACGCGGCGGAGCCCCTGCTCCTCTCGCCTGCGGCTCGAGTCGGCTCTTCGAGCCGGGTCTCCACCGCCGGGGGCTACCGTCGCCGTGTCCGGGCATCGCTCCACACCTCTTCTCGCGACGCGGAGAGGACCTTCTAGGTGCCGGGGTATCTGACCGTCGCCGGGATCGCCGCCGTCGTGACGTTCGTGCTGACGTTCGTGATGCGCTGGGTCGCGCCGCGCATCGGTGCGATCGCGATGCCCGGGCCGCGCAGCGTGCACACGAAGCCCACCCCGTCGCTCGGCGGCGCGGCGATGTTCGCCGGGTTCCTCGTCGCGCTGGCGGTGGCGTCGCGGCTCACCCAGTTCCACGAGATCTTCGCCGACGACACCGAGACCGTCGGTCTGCTGCTCGCCGCCGCGATCATGTTCGTCGTCGGCGCGATCGACGACCTGCGCGACGTCTCACCGCCCGCGAAGATCGCGGGCCAGGTGCTCAGCGGCAGCATCCTCTCGCTGCTCGGCGTCACCATGCTCTACTTCCGGGTCCCGTTCGCGACCTACGAGTACGTCGTGCTGTCGCCCGACCTGGCGCCGCTCGTCACCGTGCTCACGGTGGTGCTGATGGCCAACGCCATCAACCTGATCGACGGCCTCGACGGCCTCGCGTGCGGGATCGTGATGATCGCGGGGGCGGCGATGTTCCTCTACGCCGACCGGCTGTTCAAGGCCGGCCTGCTCGAGGGCTCGAACATGGGTCCGTTGGTGGCGGCGATCACGGTCGGCATCTGCGTCGGCTTCATCCCGCACAACTTCAACCCGGCGCGCATCTTCATGGGCGACGCCGGCGCGATGTTCCTCG
>DASUAS010000462.1:0-9037 GCA_035763625.1 Acidimicrobiia bacterium | reverse complement strand
ACGGCCACCATCGCGGCGACCAGCGTGAGCTCCACGGCGACGACCCGGAGGGCGAGGGCGTCGCGCTCGAGCGCGCGACCTCGTCGCCGGTCGACCAGCAACACCTTGAGGGGGGTGCGCACGAGGAAGGCGACGAACGCGGCGATCGCCAGCGCGCCGCCCGCGACCGACGGTGCGACGACGAGCCCGAGCAGGGCGGGTTCCAACGTGAGCGCGAACCCGCCGTGCTCCGACGGGACGACGACGGCTCGCCACCGCGAGCGCGTGCTCGCTTCGGTCACGCCGACGACGCTACCCACGCGCCCAGTTCCGGCTCGACCCGGGGATGTGCGAGGCTGCGGTGATGACCGACGCCGACTCGATCAACGATCCCATCCCGATCGCCGACGTGTCGCACGTGTCGATCGGCGTGTCCGACATGGAGCGATCGATCGCCTTCTACCGCGACGTGTTCGGCTGGGAGCAGCTGTTCGACGAACGCATGGAGGGCCCGGCGTTCGAGGAGCTCACGCACTTCCCCGGTGCGGCCGGCCGCGCGTGCGGCGGGTGCATCGGCAGCCTGCGGGTGGAGCTCATGCAGTTCAACTTCATCCCCGACGTGCCGGCGCCGTCCGGCCTCGGCCTGCGCGTGCTGTCGATGGAGACGCCCGATGCACACGCTGCGCACGCGGAGCTCGTGCGGCGGGGCGTGCCGGTGTCGGGTCCACCGGTCGAGGTGTTCGGCGTGCACATGTTCTTCGTCATCGATCCCGACGGTCAGGGAATCGAGATGTGCGAGTACGTGCGGGGCGGTCCCGCGTGGGGCGGTGCGTACCGGTGACGGAAGCGGCCCTGGGCGACGACGACGCCTTGGTGTTCGTCGACAACGCGGGCGTGCAGCTGCACGTGCTCGACAACCGTCGCACCGACGCGTCGCTGCCCACCGTGCTCGCCGTCCCGGGCATGGGGGAGTACGCCGACGAGTACGTCTGGCTGCTCGACGCGTTGGGCGATCGGCGGGTGGTGGTCGTCGACGTGCGCGGGCGTGGCCGCAGCGACGTGCCCGAGTCGGGCTACACGTGGGAGCACCACATCGGTGACCTGCGCGCGGTCGTCGAGGCGCTCGCCATCGACCGTCCGATCGTCGTCGCCTTCTCGCGCGGCAGCTCCTACGGGCTCGGCTACGCGCTGACGTACCCGTCCGAAGTGCGGGGCCTGGTCGTCGGCGACTACTTCGCGCGCCACGTCGGGTTGCCACCCGAGATCGCCGACCAGCAGCTGCAGAGCAAGATCCGCGGTACCACGATCGCCAACCGCATGTCGGAGCACGCGGTCCGCCAGGTGGTGGCCGAGAGCCGGGAGGTCCCGTTGTGGGACCGGTTGGTGGAGCTGCAGTGTCCCGTGCTCGTGATCCGCGGCGGTCGTCGCAGCGCACTGCTGGGCGACGAGCTCGCGGCGCAGTGGCGCCAGTCGCTCCCGTCCGTGCAGATGGAGATCATCGCCGACGCCGGCCACGACCTCTGGAGTCGCGACGTCGACGCCTACCTCGCGGTGCTGATGCCGTTCCTCGACCGGATCACCGCGTCGGCGTGAACACCAGCGGCAGCGGATCGACGGTGCGGATCATCGTGTTGTTGTAGCCCGGCTCCTGGTCGGGATCGAGCGCATAGTCGGGGATGCGCTCGTGCAGCGCGCCGAGGATGACCGAGAGCTCCATGCGCGCCAGGTGCGAGCCGAGGCAGCGGTGGAAGCCGCTCGCGAACGCGATGTGGCGCTTGGCGGCCCGGTCGAAGTCGACCGCGAGCGGGTCGTCGAAGCTGTCACCGTCGAGGTTGGCCGCGGCCCAGCACACGGTGAGCTGGTCGCCCGCCTTGATCGGCTCCCCGCCGAGCTCGAAGTCGGCGGTGGCGTACCGGCCGCCGGCGACAACCGGCGTCTCGTAGCGCATGAGCTCCTCGATCGCCGCGGGGAGCAGCGCCGGATCGTCGAGCAGCCGCTGACGCTGGTCGGGGTGGCGGGCCAGCCAGTCGACCATGCACGACAGCGACGCCGCCACCGTGTCGAGGCCGGCCAGCACGAGCAGGAACGTGATGTCGATGACGTCTTCGCGCGTCAGCGTCTCGCCGTCGACCTCAGCGGTGATGAACCCGCCGATCAGGTCGTCACCGGGTTCCCCGCGCGCCTCGCGCCGATCGAGCTCGGCGTAGAGGTACTCGATCATCTTCGTGTTGGCGGTGATCCGGTGGTCGTCGTCGTCGGGTCGGATGATCCCGTTCTTGAACCAGAGGAGGAAGTCGAGGTCGTCGAGCGGCAGGCCGAGGAGGGTGAGGAACACCATCGACGGCAGCGGCTCGCAGAACGTGTTGTACAGCTCGACCTTGCCGTCGGCGACGAAGCCGTCGATGAGCTCGTCCGCCAGCGCCCGCACGCGTGTCGTCAATTGCGCGACGACCTTCGGCGCGAAGAGCGGGTCGAGCAGCTTCCGGTACTTCGTGTGCGCGTCGCCGTCGAGCATGAGCGGGATCAGCGGGCGACCGGCACCCATGTAGGCGCCGGCCAGTTCGACCAGCTCGGGGTCCATCGAGTGGACGTCGCGCCGCTTGGTGACCTCGAGCACGTCGTCGAGGTGGAGGATCGTCACGTGGCCGTCCTCGCCGCGCACGACCCGCTGGCGCTCCACCAGCGCTCGCAACGCGGGCTGGATGTCGGGCACCCCCTGCTGGAAGACCTCGGGGAAGAAGGTGGTCATCGCCTGTTCTTCAGCCATGCGCCAGTGTCGCGCACCGACGAGGTGGCCCGAACCGATCAGACGTCGACCGGGCGCCCGAGCCGGTGCGACTCCAGCGCGGCCACCAGCGCGGTGAGCACGTGCCGCGACTCGTCCGGGCCCATGATCGGGCCGGAGGCTGATGGGTCGTCGTCTTCGCCCCGATAGAACGCGAGCGCGTGCGCGGTGGACGCCCGGAACGCATCGGGCGGCCGGTCGTCGAGGTCGTGGAACTGACGGGTCTCGCCGTCGCGGTAGAGCACGACCGCCGGTTCCTGGACGCCCTGCGCGCTGATGCGGTTGGTGCGCACGTAGCCGCGTCTCCCGGTGACCTCGATGCGCTCGTCGCCGGTGTAGTGGCTGGATCGGAAGTACATGTCGAGCGAGAAGCTGATGTCGAGCACCGCCCGCACCCCGTTGCCGTGCTCCCACACGATCGTCGACGGCGCGTCCATGACGATCCCGGGCACGATCTCGGTCTCGCCCAGCCAGGCGAAGACGCGGCGGATCGGCCCGAACAACCACGACGCCACCGCGAGCTGGTGCCAGCCGTGGTCGAACACGAGCATGCCGCGTCCGTCGAGCATCTGCTCGAACTGCCACCGCATGCTGCGTTCGGGGAGGTCCCAGCCGCCGCGCCCGGTGGCCACGATCTTCATGTGCACCGAGACCGGATCACCGATCTCGCCGGCCCGGATGAGGTCGCGCATCTTCACCAGCGGCGGGAAGAACAGGTAGTCCTCGAGCACGCGCAGGGACGCGCCGGCCGCGTCGCGTGCCGCGAGCATGCGCTCGGCGCCCGCGAGGTCGCGGGCGAGCGGCTTCTGCACCTGCACGTGGAACCCGGCGCGGAATGCCTGCTCGACCACGTCGGCGTGCGCGGGCGTGGGGACGAGCACGTCGACGACGTCGGCGTCGATCGTGAGGAGCTCGTCGAGCGACGTCGTGCCGCGCGCGCCGGGGCAGCGGGCCCGCCAGTGGTCGAGCTGCGCCTGCTCGCGGTCGCAGAGCCCGACGATCACGACGTCGTCCCGCTCCAGGTAGGTCGGGAGGACCAGCTCGGCGATCTGGCCGAGTCCGACCACCGCGAGGCGAACGGGCCGGTCGATGGGGAGCGGAGTGGGCATCGGCGGAGCCTGCCAGAAGTCGGGCGACGAGTCGGGTGTCAACCCGATGCCGCGATCAGCACGAGTCCGGTGAGCGCGATGGCCAGACCGGCGACCTGGATCTTCGACGGCTGTTCGCGCAGGTACCACCACGCGTGTCCCACGGTGAACGCCGGCGCCAGCGCGGCCACCGGCGCCACCGTCGCGAAGAGGCCGTTGCGCACCGCGACCAGGAGCAGCGCGGTGGCACCGACATCGAGGAGCCCGGCGACGATCGCCTGCACGCGCGGCGTGCGCGCGAGCCCAGGGCCGATGCGCAGGACCGCGGCGACGACCACGACCGCGAGCACCGCGGCGATGCGTCCGGAGAGGACGGGCCAGAACTCGGACGCGTCGCGCGTGTCGCCGTAGCAGACGAACGAGAACCCGAAGCCCACGCCGGCCAGCAACGCCAATCCGAGCGCGGCGCGGCCGCCGGCGTCGGCCGTCGGGTGCTCGCCCCGCTCGACCGAGATCAACCCGCCGGCGACGACCGCGAGCACGACACCGACGAGCGCGGCGTTGGCCGGGTTCTCGCCCGACGCCAACCCCCACACCACCGGGATGACCGCGCCCACGACCGCGGCGATCGGCGCGACCACGCCCGCTCGGCCGACGGCGAGGCCCTGGTAGAGGCACCCGAGCGCGCCGACGTTCAGCACGCCGGCGAGTGCGCCGAGCGCGAAGTCGCCGGCGTGCGGATCACCTCCCGCGATCACCGCGACGAAGACCGCGCCGACCAGCGCGCAGGTCTGCACCGTGACCAACACCGCGATCGTGCGCGCGCGGGTCGACGCGAGACCGCCGAGGAAATCGCCGCTGCCGAACGACGCCGCGACGACGAGACCGAGGAGCAGAGACATGCGCGACCTGGGGACGGAGAGCGCGGGACACTACCGGTCCGGCGTATGTTCACGCCCGTGACCCTGCGCTACCTCACCGAGCACGAGCACGACGTCGTCCGCCGCCTCGCCGACCAGCTGCTGCCGCCGCACGACGGGTTCCCGGGCGCCGGCGCGGCCGGCGCCGCCGACTACGTCGATCGCATCCTCGGCGCCTTCACCACCGACCCGCCGGCGATCTGGGCCGGCGGCCCCTTCTCGGGTCGGCACGGCGGCACGCCGGGGTTCGACACGTACCTCCCGCTGTCGCGGCTGGAGGAGCTGGCGTGGCGCACCCGGATCGAAGGTTCTCGGGGCATCCCCGAGCGTGAGTGGAACGGGCCGGTGCGGGGGTGGCAGCAGGTCTACCGCGAAGGCATCGCCGCGCTCGACGACGACCTCGATCTCGATGCGCACCCCGACCTCGAGCAGCTGCTGTTCGAGCACGCGTGCGAGGCGACGTACGGCGCGCCGGAGTACGGCGGCAACCGCGACCTCGCGGGCTGGCACATGATCGGGTACGCGGGTGACGTGCAACCGCGCGGGTGGAGCGACGCGGAGGTCACCGGTGCCTGACTTCGACGTCGTCGTCGTCGGCTCCGGTCCCGGCGGCGCTACCGCAGCCGACGTGCTCACCGGCGCCGGGAAGTCGGTGTGCGTCCTCGAGAAGGGGCGCAACCACCTCCTCGCGCTGGAGGCGCCGTTCTCCAGCCTCGGTGAGATGTCGAGCGACGAGGTCAAGTTCGGACGGCGTCACTTCCTCGGACCCGATCCACTGCTCGAGCCGCGCAGCTACCGGCGCACCACCGCCGACGGGGAGCGCCTCCTGGTCGGTGACGTCAACAACATGCCGTCGACCGTGGGCGGAGCCGGGTTCCACGCCGACGGCAAGCTGCCGCGCTACCGGGAGGTCGACTTCCGCCTCCGCTCCGAGCTCGGTCCGGTCGACGGCGCCGACATCGCCGACTGGCCCGTCGACTACGCCGAGATGGAGCCGTTCTACGCGGAGGCGGAACGGCTCATCGGCGTGGCCGGCGACCACACCGCGAACCCCTTCGCGGCCTGGCGCAGCGGCCCGTACCCGATGCCCCCGGGCGCCGACATGTTCCTCACCACGCTGACCGTCCCCGCCTCGGAACGGCTCGGCTACCACCCGTACCGCGCCCCGACCGGCGCCAACAGCGTCGACTACGACGGTCGGCCCGCGTGCAACAACTGCGGGTTCTGCGCGTTCTACGGCTGCCCGATCGAGGCCAAGGGCGACCCGGTGAGCATGCTGCGCCGCGCGCTGGCGCGCGGTTCGTGCGAGATCCGCCCCGAGAGCGTCGCGGTGGAGCTCGTCCTGGACGCCCGCGGCACACGGGCCGAAGGCGTTCGCTACCTCGACGCCCACGGCACCGAGCGGGTCGTGACCGGCCGGGCGGTGGTGGTCGCCGGGGGTGCGTTCGAGACGCCCCGGCTCCTCCTGCGCAGCGGCGTCGGCAACTCGTCCGATCTCGTCGGCCGCTACCTGATGTTCCACCTCCAGACCATCGTGCTCGGGTTCTTCCCGATCCGCCTGCACGCGCACAAGGGCCGCGACGTCACCCACCTCATGGACGACCCGATCGTCGGCGACGCCGACACCGCCGCCGCGGCCCGGGCCGCCGGTGTGCCGTACCTCCGCGGTGGGATCGTCGAGCACGGAGGGAACGGACACCCGATCATGGAGGCCTTGCACCTGCCGGCGGGCGAGATGCACAGCGCCCTGATGGCCGATTCACCGACGCGCGACAAGATGGTCGCGTTCACGATGCAGGGCGAGGATCTGCCCCAGTTCACGAACCGGGTCGACCTCGACGCGGGGGTGCGCGACGTGTGGGGGTTCCCCGTCGGTCGCGTCACGTACTCCCCGCACACCCACGACGTGGCGTGCGCGCATCACTGGGGCCCGCGGCTCGAGCAGGTGATGACCGAGGCGGGCGCACACGGCACCACGTGGGTCACCTCGCCCGGCACACCCGGGTCGCGCGCCCCCGACCTCGAGCCGATGTCGAAGCACTGGATGGGAACCGCGCGCATGGGCGCCGATCCCGCGTCGTCGGTGTGCGATCCGTGGCAGCGCCTCTGGGACGTCGACAACGTCGTCGTCGCCGACTCGTCGGTGTTCCCGACGTCCACGGGGTACGGACCGACGCTCACCCTCGCCGCACTCGCCATCCGCGCCGCGCGGGCGCTGGCGGGATCACTGTGAGCGGGCCGGCATGACCGGCTTCGCCGACGTCGACGCGCTGTTCGGCGCGCTCCACGCGTCGGCCGACGCCGACGACGAAGGCGGGTTGCCGATCCTCGACCACTGCCTGCAGTGCGCGGCGCGTCTGCGCGTGTCGCATCCGGACGACCTCGAGCTGCAGGTGGCGGGGTTGGTCCACGACGTGGGTTGGTTGGCGCGCACGGGCGACGGTTGGACGCTGCGGCTGGACGCGGTGCACGACCGCGAGGGACGCGTCCTCGTGGCGCCGCTGCTCGGGCCGCGCGTCGCCGCACTCGTGGGCGGTCACGTCGCGGCCAAGCGCTACCTGCTCGCCACCGACCCTGGGTACGCGGCGCTGCTCTCGGCCCGCAGCGAGGAGACGCTGGGCTTCCAGGGCGGCGTCATGGCCGCGGCCGAGGTGACCGAGTTCGAGCGGCGCGCCGAGTGGGCCGACCTCGTCGCGCTGCGTCGGGCCGACGACGCCGCCAAGGTCCGCGGTGCAGTGGTCGAGCCGCTCGGTTCGTGGCGCCCCGCCGTCGAACGGATCGTCGCTGCCCTGGCTCCCTAGGTCGACGGGACGTTCACTCCGGTGTGCCGGCAGCTGACTCCATCCGGAGGGCGCGGTTCATGCGGGTTCCGAGCAACGGGTTGATGACCAGCAGCGTGAGCCAGACGAGGCGGGCGGTGCCCGGATCGACCGCGTACGCGACCGGCACCGACACGAGGAAGACCACACCGGGAGCGAGGAAGAGCGCGGTGCGCCATCGGAACTCGCGTTGGCTGTGCTCCACCCGCAGGAGCCCGCGCCCGCGCGCGATGACGTAGATCAGCGTGAAGGCGACCGAGACCGCGGCCAGGTTCACGGACAGCACGACGGCCGGAAGCGGGAGGTGGTCCACCGCCGGGTCGCCTGCCGACTCCGTGGTGAACGGCAGGATCACGATCGCGGCCAGGAGGAACAGGTTGACGACGAGGAGTCGGAGGTCGAGCGCGTCGAAGGTGGCGACGAGCCGGTAGTGCGAGACCCAGTAGAGGGCGATGATCACGAAGCTGACCGCGAACGCCACCAGTTGCGAGCCCATCGCGTCGTAGAAGTGGGCGAGCGAGTCCCACGACGCCGGATCTGACTTGACGTCGAGCGTCGTGACCAGCAGCGTCAGCGCCACCGCGAACGTCGCGTCGATGAACGCGATGGCGCGGTCGAACTCGGCGTCGTCACGTCGGTATCGCTCGGGGACCTGCACTGCCACGTGTCCAAGGTTCGCACGCGCGCACGGGCGCGGTGGTGATCTCCGCTCAGAGGAGCGAACGTCCCGTGGCCCGCGGCAGCTCGAGGGACAGGAGGGCGGCGACCGTGGGCGCCCAGTCGGTCGCGCGCAGCGACCGGGATGTGGCTTCCCGCGCCAGCGAGGGCACGAGCGGGTGACCCCCGGTGACCACGGCGACCTGCGTGCGCGTGCGTGGGCTGCCGTGGGTGCCCGGTTCGGTGGCGAGCTCGGCGAACCCGAACGTCCGACCGGGGACGCACCACGCGAGGCACGCCTCGAGCTCGGGGTCGGCGAGCTGGAACGGCGCCGTGCCCTCGACGCCGTCGACCTCCGGCAGCCAGCGCGCCGCCTCGACCGCCCCGTCACCGCAGACGACGGTGGCGCTGCCCTCGGGGAGCGCGAACAGGTCGACGCCCCGGCGGGTGAACTCGGGCCGCAGGTCGAGGGGTTCGCGATCGACCACGGTCTCCTGGTCGTGGTCGGACACCACGATCCACACGGTGTCGTCCCAGTCGAGCTGATCGCGGACCAGGGTGAGTCGGGCGTCGGTCTCCTGGTACGCGTCGAGCGCCGCCGCGCTGTCGGGACCGTGCACGTGCGCCGCGGTGTCGGGCGCGTTGAGCTGCGACACGACGAGGTCAGGTCGCGCGGCCACCGCCGCGAGCAGCTCGACGATGGTGTCGGCGTCGTCGAGGTAGCCGTGCGCGTCGAGCCGGGCGTCGGCCGGGATCTCGCCGTTCGGCGGCCCGTGCGCGTCGGCGGCG